>JAAYPU010000141.1 GCA_012519645.1 Clostridiales bacterium
ATAGTACCGCACTCAATAGACCTAGGGCTCTCTCCTCCTGTAGCTGCTGGCGTTTTGTCTACTTTTTTAGGCGTAACCTTAATTACTAAATTATGTATCGGGTTTTTTATCGATAAATTCGGAAGTATCAGAGTACTAATAGTAAATATGGCAATAGGACTGGTTAGTTTTGTCATGCTTCCTTTTGCAGAAAGCGTAGCAGTTCTGTATTTATTCGCCGTACTCTTGGGCTTAACAGGAGGCATGACAGGATTGCAGACGCTGGTTACTGCCGATCTTTTTGGCATTAAAAGCATTGGAGCAATACTTGCCGGAATCACTCTTTTCAATACAATAGGAGGGTCTGTTTCCCCTGTATTTGCTGGAACTGTATTCGATAATACCGGTACTTATATGACTGCCTTTTTAGTGTGTATTGCATTCCGTGTGATTATAATGATATTAAATGTAGTATTACTACGTTTAGCAAAAATTAAAAGCTAATAATATAATACCACACAACTATTAAAGCGCTTTAATAACTACGATAGTTCTCCCTGTCGACTTTCACAGCTATATATTTTTGTCAATTAAGTACATGTCGCTTGACAAAAATAATCCATATCGGCAGTGAAACAATAAGAAACCAATGGGCTACGGACTGATAGATTTTTATGCTTTCTTCACTTCTTTTTATAGAAAGGTTATCTTCTACATAATTAATCAAATCTTGTATGTCCTTCTCGGTAAAATATTCCCCTTCTGTTCTGGTTGCATATTCCTTGAGATCTGCCTCATTTAAATAAGTTATATAATCTTTTCCGTTTTTCTGACTATACCTACCTGTAAAATTATCATTTTCATCATAAAGTGGTATTTTAGCTCCATCAACTTCTCCAACCCCCACTGAAATAATTTTAACTGCATTATTCAGTGCTTGCTGAATTGCGAGTGCTGTATTCCGTATTTTCTCCGAGCCATCACTGCCATAAATTGTTGAATAATAATCACCGTCACTAAAAACAATCAAAAGTTTTGCTTCTGCTCCTGCAGAATAAGATTTTAATATATCCTGAATAGATTGACCGATATCTGTACCATCACCTGGTACCGATAATATATCCAATACATTATTAATGCTTTTCCTGAGGTATGAATAATCTTCAGTGCCGACAAGAGGAACAAGAGAACATCCCATATTGGTAAAGCCGTATAAAGAGACTTTTACCTGCCCCAACCTTTCCATACGGTCAATTAATGTATAAAGAATTTCTTTTACTCTATCTAACCTGCTTGCAGAATCTATTCTCTGCTGAGCTGCCATACTCGTGCTAACATCTACACACAATATTACCTCGCCAACTCTTTCGTCAGCAGCCAGACTGGTAACAGCTACTTTAGGAAGAGCAAACATTATGGTAAATAAAGCCAAAAGTAATCCTGATAGAATATACTTTTCTATATGTAAATTCTTTAATCGTTTCATATCTATAAGAAACAAATTGACCGCTTCTTTCTTTGCCCGCCAGCCCCATAATGCCAATATTATTAGTATTGGGGGGATTGCTAGTAGTGACCATAACACATTTGGATTTTCAAAAATCATATTTTACCTAGCGCAACGCTTATTTTATATAATGACTAATATCCCCGATCAGGTTTTTCGCCCGTTTTTGTTGATCCACCAGAACTAACACCGCCGGACAAGTCCTGATATTCTATTTGAATCCTTTCCAGGTATTCAAGGTTATATTTGGCATCTTCGTTATCAGGATCAAGTCTTACGGCTTCCTTCAAGAAACTGATTGCGTCTGCCAAACCAATTCCCGATAACCTGTCATACGAAAATAGTACAAAGTCTCTGCCTATCATAGTTGCGATATTATATAAAGCTATAGATTTAATTTTATTATCATCGCTTATTGCCTCAGATTGTTGAAAATAAGCGGCAGCATCAATGATATTCTCTTCCGGAAATTTTGGCGGTGATTTAAAAACATCCTCTGGTATCAATTCCGCCTCGTTATATACCGCTACGCCCTTATTATATAATTGTAAATCCAGTCTATTTGATTCAGTATAAATCAGGTTGATTGCCAATATTATTATTACAAGAGCAATAACTAATATAATAGCGTTAACTATTCCTCTTCTCTTTAAAATACTTAAATTATTCATTATAACGCTCACAGTATTCCAGATTATATTTTGCATCTTCATTATCTGAATCTAACTTTACAGCTTCCTTGAAAAATATAATAGCTTCTGATAGCCCATAGTCCTCAATTCTCTCTTCTGAAAAAAAGAGGTAATCACGCACTATGGCTGTTCCCATATTATAGTAAGCTAAAGATTTCAGTTTATAATCTGTACTCATTTCCGCTGCCTGACTGAAATTATCAATAACTTGTAAAAGTAAGGATGTGGTCATTGTTGAAGAATTTTTATCCATTCCAGCTATATAATCCCCTTGATCATATGTTTCCACAGCTTTATTATAAACACGTATATCATCCCTGCTTTTTACTCCCGATTGTATAAGCAATACAGCCCCAAAAATCATCATTACTAAAGCGATTAATAATATCACAGCATTTACCGTTGCTTTTCTAAAAAATATTGATACCATATTAGACTGCTCCTATTCCTCATAAATAATTATTCAGGGGACTTTTCTAAATCTCGTTTCACCAAGCACGAGGCAAAGTAAAAACAATCCGATCACCGGAAGCATAATTCCTGGTATTACACTCGATTTTACCAATGTTTCATTAGTCCTGATAACAGAAGTTTTCATTGAAGTTAGACTTTTATACATTTTGTCAATACTTTCTGAATCATAAGAACTCATTATAGTCACACTTTCGGATTGGGGCATTTTAGCCATAGTTTTCTCATTACCTGTCGTAGATATTATGTATAGTTTGATCCCGTTTGCTAATATAGCATTAATAGTCTTTTCTATTTCGGGCATATCATTTGCATTATAATCCAGGTCACTTATCAAAATAATTGCTTTATCTACCCCTACTTCCGTATTTTGAGACATAAATTTATTTGCTGCAGCCAAGGCATCGGCTGTACGCGTTTGTTGGCTGACTCGCATTAATACATCCCAGTTATCCAATGTATCCACAAAAAGTTCGTTCTTATATGTAAAATATCTGGCTACATAATTTTCTTTAGCATATATCATGAGTGCAAAATTAATATCAGCCCTCAGATTGGTAAGATTGCTGAATACTCTCTGCGCTGCTTCCTGCATAGTTTCCTCGGGATGAAGCTCGGTAGCTGCTGAGGTACTACCTGAATAATCTACTACCATTAATACAGGCTTCCCGACAATCAATTTACTGTTTCTGGAAATGCTCTGCGGAGTTGCTAAAACCCCTGAAAGGAGAAGTGAAATAATAATCACAGGGATAGACATTATCCATATCCTATTACTTTTAGCCGAGATCCGTATTTGCCAATAATCAAGATCGATAGCCAGTCCATGCTTTCTTCTACTCCATGGTATGAAAATCAAAAGTAATACCAGAATTCCCGCAATCACGAAATATACGGGAGTAGAGTACTCAACGGAATCCCAAAACATGGCTAGTTTTTCCAAGTATCGACATCCTCTTGGTAATAAAATCGCAATATGTTGTCTAGATACTGCAATGAATCACTGACATCACTTTTCTGTAAAGTGTCCTTGCTCATTTTTGAAATATTATTAGAAAGGGCTTTTACTTCATGCCGGATTTCAACAGGAATCCTATTTATATCCAGTTCTTCTAACCATTGGAAATGTTCATTCCAAGCAAAAACTAATCTTGCCACATGATCTATCTGGTATATTATCTTGTCAAAAGAAGTTTCATCTTCATTTCTATATAGATTGTTATATATTTGAGCAATCTGTTTATTTTTTTCAATTCTAATATTTTCTTTTTCTCTTTTTCTTTGTGGAATTACTTTTACTGCAAAATCGATTAGTGTACCGATTACCAGTAAACTACCACAGCATAATAATATCCAAGGTAAGCTACTTTGCCTGATTTCCTCGATTTCACCCTTTATAGGCCTGAGAGGAGCTTCATAGCCGAGATCTAAAAAGTTAAGATTCATAAATTTTTCATCAGATTCTGGTAGTCGCGAGGAAACATAGATAGGTTCTGCTGAAACAGGCATTTCCTGAAATCCATCACTACCAGAAAATTTATATCTCACTACAATACTAGGGAAATTG
>JAAYPU010000142.1 GCA_012519645.1 Clostridiales bacterium
CTGAAAATGAGCAAGCATGCTACAAAGAAAAAGGGTTCGAGAACGAACCACAAAGATGCCCTGATTGCAGAAAAGCAAGAAAACAACAAAGAAACAACAGAAACTATAACAGCGGCAGCAGATACTAGAATTAAAAGGAAAGTGTAAACTTTCCTTTTTTTATTCAAAAATTTACAATTATATTATTGTTTTATTTCATATAATTAATTCAATATAAAGTGAATTCTAATAAATCCACATATTTTACATAATGTAACTCACAATAAAAACCATTTAAATAACCCATTAAAAAGTCGCGTAGCATATCAGATACTTCAAATTGCTTTGATGTTTTGCAGTAAAATATAATAAGGATTCGAAAAAAAGGCTCTGCCAATATTTGGCAGAGCCTTTTATGTATTATTTCTTTTTCAGTTCCTCAATTTCTTCTTCGACTTCTTCATATCCTTCTTTATAGAAGTCTTCTTCATCCGGTGCTAATTCTTTTAACAGTCTTAAAAATTCTCCTGCATGTACGCGTTCTTCATCTGCAATATCCTTTAAAACTGCTATGGCTAATTCATTGTCAATGGATTCCGCAAGCTGCATATACAGCTGAATAGCTTCATATTCTGCAGCGACCATAAATCTTATGGCACGGATAAGTTCTGCATCGGTCAGCTTACGATCATTAGCAAGTCCTGAAAATGCATGTCCAAAATCTGGCATATCACTCACCTCCATTAATTGTTGTAATCTATATTATATTATAATACATACCCCATTTCAAATAACCTATTCAGACATCTGTTAAAATTGAAAACTAAAACTGTTTCAACTGACAACTGAAAATTGATAGAAAATGAAAGATTTTGCATGTGTGAAGTTGTAAACCCTTTGTAGACACAAAAAAGAATTAACCAAAGCCTTGTTGAATACGAAACTCAACAGGGCTTTGATATTTCAAAGAGTAAGCTGGTCTTTCATTATTATAATACTCTACGAAACCGTCCATAAATTGGAACAAATTATTTGATTCTTTGTATTTAAAGTCAACTCTCATCTCTTCTTTAATCCACCCATTTAATGATTCGATGATTGGATTATCCGTAGGAGTTCCTGTTCTCGACATAGAGCGAATTATGTTATACTTATCATGAGCTTTGCTGAAAGCTTTTGAAGAGTAGACAGTTCCTTGGTCAGTGTGCAAAACGACAGGATCTGCCTGCTCTTTTATTTTTTCTATTAAATCCTGTAAACAATTGAAATATGGGCGACGATCGCCAGCTTTGGTGGTGAGATGATGTGAAATTATTTCGTTATTAAAAGTATCCAATATATATGTCCATTCATAAGTATGCCCTTTATGCCGAATACAGGTCATATCAGAAACAACAATTTCTAAAGGCCGTTTGGCATTCCATTGCCCTTTAATTCTGTTTTGGTACAACACATGTTCTTCTCCATGCTTCCGATATTTGTAATGCTTTGCTTTTGATTTGATCCCATTAAACCGACAGCATTTATGTGCCAATAAATCTGAGAATACCCAACCTGTTTCCCGTCTAACTACTGCTGCAAGTCTATGATAACCATAGGACCGATGTTTTTGATGAACTTCTCTAAGCAATTCAGTTAACAGGACCCGATCTTTCTCATATCTGTTTTGGGTTCCCTCTCTGGATAACCATTTATAGTAACCAGAACGATTTACCTGCATGATACGGCAGAGCCATTGTACTGGATAATCTGATTTCAGTCTTTCGATGATTTCGAATTCATTTCGCTTAAAGTAACGAATTCCTTTTTTGCACCAACTCCTTTCACTGTATAACCTTTTTTTAATCGTTCAATTTCTATTTTTTGCTTAGCATTTTCAAGCCTGAGACGATCGATCTCACTAAGATTTTTACTTGTATGCAATGCTGCAAATGGATTTCCTCTATACTGTCGGGCTGGTTCAAAGCCTTCCTCTCCAAATTCTAGATATCTTGTAATCCACTTCCAAAGCATTCCACTTGAAATACCTTCATCGCGTGATAACGTAGGCATCCCAATATGGTCCTCTAAATTACGTTTTACAATCCTGATTTTTTCTTCTTTACTCCATTTTCGGTTAGTTCGCCCTGTCTTACTGCTCGTAAAATCACATCCTTTCTATACTAATCATAGCAAAAGAAAAAGTAGACATATACTTTTTTGTACATGTCTACTTTAAGTTTACAACTTCAC
>JAAYPU010000143.1 GCA_012519645.1 Clostridiales bacterium
AAGTTAACCATGAAAAGACTCCACGATGGCATGGCACATAACAACTAACCACTAACCACTAATCACTAATCACTTATTCAATCATAAATCTTAAATAACAATCGTCAACTATTGCTCAGCTATTGCTCAACTATTGCTTAACTATTGCTTTCTGCCCCCTATTCCCTATTCCCTATTCCCTTTAAAATGAATAATTTTTTTCATTCAAGCAAATAATAAAGAAAGCATTGAGAAAAATTGCTTAAGGTACCGAATCGAATGTAAAGATTATTTATATGAGGTGGTTTTAATGTACAGGGAGCAAGAATATTATAATGAATATGAAGAGATGAATGCAGTCGCTTCTTTTTGCAAAAACTATTCTAAAGTAAACAATATCAGTTCATTTGATATGTCAAATTATAGGTCCTGTGATAATTGCAAGTATTTTACACCGGATAAGATATGCAAATTAAACCAGTCGGAAGATATCTTGTTTAGAATGAATATGGAATAGAAAGGTCCAGCATAGCTGGACCTTTCTTATCAGTTGGGGTATAATAAACTAAATTTAGCAAATTTTTCGTTAGTGATAATTTTTCTGCATCAGCAGCATTTCAATCCCGGGATTTCTCGCACAGTCAAACGACAGCGTCCGTGCTGCGGTTGACCTAAAAATGACGTCCTGTCATTTTTGCTTTGAAATCCCATCGCTTTCAATGGCTGATGAATAGAAAGCTTATCAAATCACTCAAAAATATGCAAAATTAAGCAAATATCAGTTATTATTCAGGATCGGAGTAGGTTATGAAAGATAAAGTTTTGGTGCCAAAAAATAATAAGGATCATATAATATTGGCCATTGAAACCAGCTGCGATGAAACATCGGTTGCAGTCATCAGAGGAAGCAGAGAGGTTTTGTCCAATATTGTATCCTCGCAGATAGATATACATAAAAAATATGGAGGAGTCGTACCTGAGATTGCTTCACGACATCATTTGGATAATATCAATATGATAATTAAAGAAGGCATGGATACAGCAGGCATTACCTTTGAGGAAATTGATCTAATAGGCGTAACCTGCGGCCCGGGGCTCGTAGGTGCATTGCTTATTGGTATCGCTGCAGCAAAGGCGCTGTCTTATGTACTGAAAGTGCCAATCGTAGGTGTACATCATATTGAAGGCCACATTTGTGCTAATTACCTTGAACATGCAGATTTAAAACCTCCGTTTTTAGGATTGGTTGTATCAGGCGGGCACACACATATTTTAGATGTTTTAGATTACAATAATTATAATATATTGGGAAGAACTCGAGATGATGCTGTTGGAGAAGCCTTTGACAAGGTTGCTCGTGTTATAGGCTTGGGATATCCCGGAGGTCCCTTGATCGACAGATTGGCACTGTCAGGAGATCCTGAAGCTATAAGCTTTCCAAGAATTTATTTGGAACATGATAGCTTTGACTTTAGCTTTAGTGGTATAAAAACGGCGGTTCTTAATTATATCAATTCAGAAAAACAAAAAAACAATGCTATTAATAAAGCTGATGTTGCGGCAAGCTTTCAAAAGGCTGTGATGGATGTCATTATTGAGAAGACATGTAAAGCTGCAAAAAAAGCGGAACGGGACACCGTTGTAGTTGCAGGCGGTGTGGCTGCGAACAGTTTTCTTCGAAAGATGCTCAAAGAAAAATGCGGAGAGATGGGTATCCGTGTGTTTTTTCCTTCTTTAGACTTATGTACTGATAATGCAGCTATGATCGGATGTGCCGCCTATCATAATTATATGGCAGGCAAGGTCGATAATTTGTATCTGGACGCGAACCCTAATCTGAAACTCTGATAAGGTCTCAGGTGTCAGATGATGCTTCGCATCAGTCAGGCACAGATAAAAGATAACAAATAATAAATAACAGTTTATGAAAGAATTTGACTTTAGTCAAATTCTAACCTGAACTATTATCTTTTATCTTTTACTTATTATCTAAAAAAGACGTTCCTTGCTTCGGAGCATAAAAAATCCCTCTGCTTCTTAAAAGCGAGGGACTTTTTATATTAGTTTGATTTTTCTTCAATATATTTGATAATATCGCCGATGCTCTGGAATTTTTCAGCATCTTCATCAGGTATTTCAATATCGAATTCATCTTCTATGGCCATTATTATTTCTACAGCATCTAGAGAATCAGCTTCAAGGTCTTTCATGAGAGAAGTGTCCATTGTAATGACTGAATCGTCACTAATGCCTAACTGTTCTGCGATAATGCTTTTTACTTTTTCAAATACCATAAGTGTACCTCCCATATTCATAAATAATCGCATTTATTTTATGTAGCTTTATCAAAATTATTATAATGGACTCCTATGAATACTGCAAGGATATTTTATAAAACTTTTAAAATTACAATAAATATATTATGTGCAGCTATTTTATATGCTACAAATTATGGAATTTTATATTAAAGCACCCTCAAACTAAGAACTAAAAATGAAGCTGAGATGGGCTTTGATTACATTATAAATACTGTATATCGCATATTGTCGATAAAGGGAAAATGCCGTAGTTCAACATTAACCAAAATTGAAATATCATAAACATTCTGAACTGAACACCGGATAATTGAGACTATGCAAAACACAAAAGTTTCCTTAAATATTAGTTTCCAGTTCATAGTTTGCAATACTCCTGCAGGGTAATATATAATATATATATTACATAATAATGGAAGTGATTTTTTGAATACTGTTTTAAGAGTCCAAAATCTTTCAAAACATTATGAAATGGGAGAAATAACGGTACGTGCATTAGAGGATGCTTCTTTTGACTTGTATGAAGGAGAGTTTATAGTCATCTTAGGACCCAGTGGTTCCGGGAAAAGTACATTACTGAATATAATCGGAGGGATGGATACGCCTTCATCAGGTAAAGTCTATCTGAGGGATGAAGAGATCACCGATTTTAATGAGAAAAGGCTTACAGAATATCGAAGGAATAAAGTAGGCTTTGTTTTTCAGTTTTATAATATTATGGCGAATCTTACGGCACGTGAAAATGTAGAGCTTGCAACAGAAATATGCAAAACCCCTTTGGATATTGACAGAATAATGGAAGACGTTGGACTATCTGAGAGAAAAAATCATTTTCCTTCTCAGCTTAGCGGAGGAGAGCAGCAGCGTGTCGCCATCGCCAGAGCAGTAGCAAAAAATCCTGAAATACTTCTTTGCGATGAGCCAACGGGAGCGTTGGATTATACTACCGGTGTAACAATATTATCTCTTTTGAGAAAGGTAAATAAAGAATTTAATATGACAGTAGTCGTTATTACTCATAATGCGGCTATTGCAGATATGGCTGACCGAGTCATAAAAATGAGAAGCGGTCAAATAATTGATATAAAGACTAATCAAAAACCTATTGATCCGGAAAGGATTGAATGGTAATGAAAAAGTTGGACAAGAGGTTATTAGGGCTTATTAAACATACCAAAGGACAATTTATTGCAATTGCAGTTGTGGTTGCCGTTGGATTGATGATTTATATGTCCATGAGTTCTGCGGCAATCAACCTTCAGGATACTTTGGATGATTATTATCAATTGACTAATTTTGCGGATATATTCGTTCAAGTTGTGAAAATACCGGAAAAAGATATACCTCAATTATTGAGTAAATATGATTTCTTAGATATAGAAGACCGTATTGTTTTAGATGCACCGATGATTACAGAGGACGAAAATGAAAGAGCTACTATAAGGATCGTATCCATTACAGATGAGGATAGAATAAACAGTCTATACTATGTAAAAGGAAACCCTATTAGAGATAAAGACCATGATGTTGTTCTTGTGGAGCAATTTGCACGGGCAAGAGGAATCGATGTAGGGGACTCCATTAAATTTCAATTAAACGGCCGGCAATACAAAATGAACGTAAGAGGTATTGCAGCAAGCCCGGAATATATATACTTAATAGAAAATGAACAAAATATGCTTCCGGATGAGAGCAAATTCGGCGTTGTTTTTGTTTCAAAAGAGTTTGCTCAGCAAAGCTCAGGACTTATTGGAAGCGGAAACGAAGTGGTTATAAGACTGAAAGACGGTCAGGACCATAGTGTTGTGGAAAAAGATATAGAAAAAGGTTTTGAAAAATATGGATTAAAAAGGATCATAAGAAGAGAAAATCAGCTTAGCAACCGTATGATTTCGGAGGAACTGACGCAGCTGCGCAATGCTTCCGGGTCTGTGCCGATTCTTTTTTTATGTATTGCGGGAACAGTTCTCATCATGATGATTTCCCGAATGGTTAAAAAAGACAGAGCGAGCATCGGTGTGTTAAAAGCTTTAGGTTATAAGTCTTCGCAAATTATTGTCCACTATACTAAATATGCTTTAAGTGCCGGCTTTTTGGGAGTATTGGCAGGAACAATATTAGGAGCTCTCATTGCCGGCGGGATGACAAAAATCTATATAGATTTTTTTAATATCCCTATTTTAAAAATCAATTTTTATATGATTTATGTGGCCTGGTCTGTGTTATTCACAGGTATATTTTGCGGATTTTCCGGGATATTCGGAGCAAAAGGAATATTAAAGATCATGCCCGCAGAGTCTATGCGGCCCGAAGCGCCTAAATCAGGAAAAAGAATATGGCTTGAGAATATAAAATTCTTATGGAGAAGATTATCTTTCAGCTGGAAATTAATTATTAAAAATGCCTTAAGAAATAAGAAAAGAATGGCTTTTGTACTTTTCGGAGTAATACTCACATGCAGTCTCATGGTGGCGACTCTGAATCTTGTTAACAGCACTATTTCAATTTTTGACGAGCATTTCAGTGAATTTCAAAAAATGGATTATAATATAAACTTTAATACTCCATTAAATAAAAATGTAACAAAGGAGATATCACATATAGCAGATATCGAACATATAGAGCCAAAGATCGAGTTTCCGTTTGAAATGCGTTTTGGATTAAGGAAAAAGATAGTCAATATTATTGGTATTAATAGGGATACCAGGTTTTATGATTTTAGAAATTTACAAGGTGATAAAACCTATGTTTCAGTAAAAGGTTTGCTTATTACCGAAAATTTGGCTAAAGAAATGGGAGCCAGTAAAGGGGATACCATTAGATTGCACAGCTTTATACCGGACAGAAAAGATATTTATATTCAGGTTGCAGATATAATCACCCAGGGACTGGGTATGAATGCTTATATGGAGATAGATCATATGGCGGACAGTCTGTTGGATGAACAGCTTGTTACAGGCGTATATCTCGATTCAAAAGATTCAGAACTGGTCAGTAAGCTTATAAGCGCAGACCATATATCAACTATTCAATCCACGCAGGATATGATGGATGTATTCCAGGAATTTATGGGTTTGACTATAATGTCTATAGGTATCATTGTAGTCATGGCAGGAATTTTAGGTTTCAGTATTGTTTATAATGCTACGATTGTCAGCCTTGGAGAGCGGGAAATGGAATTTTCATCCATGAGGGTGCTTGGCTTTACAAAAAATGAAATATTCTCTGTAGTACTTAGAGAAAATATGATTATTACCATTGCAGGCATAATTTTAGGTATTCCTTTTGGGCATGTCATGGGAAGGGCTTTGGGAAATATGTACAGCAATGAAATATATACTCTGAAAATAACGGGAAGCCTGAAAACTGACATATTGGCATGTATTTTTACTTTAATATTCATTGCTCTATCGCAGTTGGCAACCTTTAGAAAAATAACTAAACTCAATTTCTTAATGGCGCTTAAAAACAGAATATCATAGGAGGGTTTTTATGAAAAAAAAGTGGATTCCGGTGATTATTATTGTAGTAATATTAGCTGCCGCTGCCGGTATTTATCTGAGCATCGAAAAAGGGATAGATATTGATGCTGCAGATGTATCAAGAGGAGAAATAAAAAGCTATATTGAAGAAACCGGCACTGTTAAGTCAAAAAAACAAAGGGTCGTAAGCACGAATATAACAGGCCGGATTGCTGACTTGAAGTATGAGGCAGGGGATGAAGTAAAAGAAGGAGATGTACTGCTTACTTTTGATATGGAAGCAGCTGCTTTGGAAATAAAAAGTCTGGAATCTAAATTAAGCGGTTTAATGCCTTCCTACGAACAGTCGAAAAGAAACTTAGAAAACAGCAAAAAGCTTTATGACCAAGGGGCACTAAGCTATGAAGAGTATCAAAATGCTATAACATTGAAAAAACAATTTGAATCCCAAATATCAGAGATACAATACAGCATACAGCAATTAAAAGAAACAAAGGGATATGGAGAGATACGATCGCCTATTACCGGTGTTGTTACAGAAATCTATGTTCAAGAAGGAGAAACGATCCTGGGCGGGAGCCCGTTATTAGAAGTTGCGGATTTAAATGACTTATATATTGAAGTGAAGCTATTGACCAATGAAGCTAACAGGGTATCTCTTAATGCTTTGGTTACCATAATAAATGAGGATTTGGGTATTTTAATGGAACAGGCGGGATATGTAGGAAAAATCTATCCTAAAGCTGAATCGTCAATATCAGATTTAGGTATAGAACAAAAACGCGTAACGGTTGATATTTATCTGGATTCTTTTAAAAATTTGAAGCTGGGATATGATGTGGATGTAAAGATTTTAGAGGCATCGAAGCTCAATGTCTTGATTATTCCGGAGAATGCCATTTTTGAAAGCAATGGCAAGGAATATGTATTTATAGTTCAGAAGGGAATTGCTGTTTTAAAAGAAGTAAAGACAGGGTTAAGTGATGGGGAAAATGTTGAGATAGCCGAAGGCTTGTCCGAAGGAGAAACCGTTATCGTATCACCGGGGGAAAATATAAAAGAAGGAACATCTGTTAAACTGAAAACTGACAACTGAAAACTGAGAGTTGATGAGGGGTTTTGCGAAAACGCAAAACCATCCTTAATTCTTAATTCTTAATTATTGAACAATAACAATGAAAGTATTGTTATTGTTCAATAAGAGTTTCCCATTCATTATACAGTATTTCCAGTTTAGCTTTCAGTTCTGAAGATTCCATGTGAAGGGCGCGGCTTTTCTCCTCATTAGAGTATACTTCATGCTTGCACATTTCATGCTGAATTTCCTTGATTCGTTCTTCTGTATGGGAAATTTCCGATTCCAGCTGCAATAAATTTTGTCTCTTCCTTTTCTGCTCTAATTGGCGTTCCTTTTCCTTTTTTATTTCTTCTCTTTTTCGGGTTTTGGTATATGCTTCGGCAGGCGCATCTGCTTGAGCTTCTTCCAAAAGCTTTTTCTTTTCAATATAATAGTCGTAATTTCCTAAATATTCGTTGATGCCTGTTTCTGTAAGCTCTAAGATCCTATTAGGAATCCTATTCAAAAAGAACCTGTCATGAGAAACTATTAAAAGTGTTCCAGAGTAATTTAACAAAGCTTTTTCAAAAATTTCCTTAGATTCGATATCCAAATGATTTGTAGGCTCGTCCATTATTAAGAAATTTGCATTGGACATCATTAATTTAAGGAGAGACAAACGAGAACGTTCGCCTCCGCTGAGCACTGAAATCTGTTTAAATACATCATCATTTCTAAATAGAAAGGCACCAAGAATAGAACGAATCTGCGTTTCGCTGTATAAAACATGATCCTTATGTATTTCTTCAATGACAGTATTATTATCATTCAATAATTTTTGTTCTTGATCAAAATATGATGTGATGACATTATGGCCTATTAGTATTTCTCCATCATCCGGCTTTATGGATGACAATATGATTT
Organism: Clostridiales bacterium; assembly: GCA_012519645.1. GTDB lineage: Bacteria > Bacillota > Clostridia > Peptostreptococcales > JAAYPU01 > JAAYPU01. Next base: position 7,758 of record JAAYPU010000143.1, read on the forward strand.
TGAGCAGAGTTGTCTTTCCCACTCCGTTAGGACCGATAATACATACTCTATCGCCTCTTTTGATATCAAAGCTTACATTTCTGAATATTGATTTATTTTCAAATGTCTTTTTTAGATTGTGGACGGTTAATACATCTTTACCGCTCTGGAGCTGAGGTTTAAAATGAACACTGATTTTGTGAGAGGACCCGGAGGGTTTTTCTAAAACTTCCACGTGGTCCAAAAGTTTTTCTCTCGATTTAGCACGTTTTGCCAATTTTTCAGTCCCATGCTGTTTTAATCGTCGAATTATTTCTTCTTGTTTCTTGATTTCTTTTTGTTGTTTTTCAAATAGCTTAAGCTCTTGTTGCTTTAAATTTTCTTTTTTATTCAGATATGTTGAATAATTGCCTTCATATATATTTAAAATCCGATTTTCCAGCTCAAAAATGCGTGATACGGTTTGATCAAGAAAATACCGGTCATGTGAGATGATCAATACCGTACCGTTATATGTTTTTAAATATTGTTCTAACCATTGTAAAGATTCCATATCTAAGTGATTTGTAGGTTCATCCAAAATCAGAAATTGAGGTTTTTTTAATAGAAGTTTACCTAAAGATAACCGGGTTTTCTCGCCACCGCTTAACGTGGAGATGTCTTTATCCATGTAATCCGAAGAAAATCCTAACCCGTTAAGCACACCTTTGATTTCACTGATATAACCGTAGCCATTCTTTTTTTGAAATTCTTCCATCTTGTGTGAATAGGAGGCTAACAGTTTATCTGTATTTTGATTCTGCGAGGAAAGAAGGGCAATTTCTCTCTCCATGTTTCTTAGTTCTTTTTCTAAATCTATCAAATCAGAAAAGACAGACAGCATTTCCGCATAAATGGTATTAGCAGAATCAAAAAGGCTGTTTTGTTCTAAATATCCTATGGAAAGGTTGTTTGATATAAATAATTCTCCTCGGTCATAAGAAATTCGATTAGCAAGAATTTTTAGAAGTGTGGTCTTTCCTGCTCCATTGATGCCTACCAAACCGATTTTATCATTTTCATTTATATGAAAAGAAACACCGTTGAGAATTACCTCAACGCCAAAACTTTTAATAATATCTTTTGCAGTGGCAATAATCATTTTAGCACCTGACCTTCTTGGGTATAATATATACATGATATTTTATCAAAGACGTATAATCAAGAAAAGGGCTTATTAAAAAGTTTGTTAAAAAATTATTGAAGATAAAAAAAATACATGTTATAATAATCCAAAATGATTAGAGGAGAATACAAATGAATAAAAAACAATCGATAAAGATTTCAAACGCAGTCATTCGTAGACTTCCTAAATACAGAAGATATCTTGAAGATTTGTTGAATAAGAAGATATACAGGATTTCGTCCAAAGATTTAAGTGAATTGATTGGATTTACAGCTTCTCAGATACGTCAGGATCTAAATAACTTTGGAGGCTTTGGACAGCAAGGTTATGGATATAATGTCAAAGAGCTCTATAATGAAATAGGCAAAATTCTTGGGCTGGATAGTGCATATATTGTAATTTTAGTGGGTGTTGGTAATCTTGGACAAGCTCTGGCCAACTATGCACATTTTTACAAAACAGGTTTTATTGTTAATGCCATGTTTGATATCAATCCAAAGCTTATAGGTCTTCGCATTAACGGTGTAGAGGTTATGGATGTTGAATATCTTGAAGAATATCTTTCTCAAAACGACATAGACATAGGTATTATCTGTACAAATAAAGAAAGCGCTCAGGATATTGCCACAAGAATGTGCAAGGGTGGAGTAAAAGGCATCTGGAATTTTGCACCTATAGATATTAGTGTTTTCGGAAACACAATATTAGAAAGTGTACATTTAAGTGATAGTATACATACTCTTACTTATTATATTAATCATCCTGAAGATTACAATGCATAATAATGTCTTTAAAAAATTCTGGTAAAACATAAAATAAGGTATATAAGCCTTATTTTTTATGACCTTAATAAAAATGTGTGAAAATGGGAAAACTTCTATTAAAGCATGAAAGGAGATATTAAGATGAAAGCAATTGTTGATAAGGATACATGTATCGGATGCGGTATATGCCCGGATGTATGCCCGGAGATATTTAGAATGGATGATGATGGAAAGGCTATTGCGAGTGATGAAGAAATACCTGAAGAACTTGTAGATAATGCTATGGACGCAGAGGCTCAATGTCCCGTAGGTGCTATTCATGTAGAATAAAGTAGATTTTATTATAAAATGGCTCTATGTCAAACGTTGGGGTAGAGCAATCTTAAAACAAAACTTAATGGGGCTGACGATAGTCAGCCCCTTAATTTACTAATGCTTTAATCAATTATTTTAAACCGGGAGTAAAAAAATGAATTTTGACATTATTTATGATAAAATTAAAAAAGAAGTCATGGATTTATTTACGGATGCAAAAGGAAGTCATGATTGGGAGCATACAGAACGAGTTATTAAGCTTGCTTTGCGTTTGTCGAAAAAAGAAAAGGCAGATTCAAATGTAGTTCGGTTTGCCGCTCTTCTTCACGACATTGGCAGAAAAAGCCCGGAAAATAATATCAGCCACGCGGATACAGGCGCAGTTATGGCTGAAGAGATCCTGCTTAAATATATAAACGATAAAGAGTTAATAAAAAATGTGATAAACTGTATCAGAAAGCATAGCTTCAGAAAAGGCGAAATCTTAAATACAATAGAAGAAAAAATTGTATATGATGCTGATAAACTAGATGCCATTGGAGCGATCGGTATAGGCCGCGCGTTTGTATTCTCCGGAGAATGCGGCGCTAAAGTGCATAATAACGATATAAATGTTTTGGAAACTCAAGCGTATAGCAGGGAGGATACAGCTTATAGAGAATACATGGTAAAATTAAGATATATAAAAGATAAACTATATACTGATGGAGCAAGAGAAATAGCAGAGGAACGTCATGCTTTCATGGAAGCTTTTTTTGATAGATTATGTAAGGAAGCGGAAGGCGAATTATAAATAATAAACATTATTTCGTAAGCAGTAGACTAAGGAGATAATTATTATAATTTAAATTTTCTTCAATGTTGATAGTATTTTAACAATTTGAACAGGAGAATAATTATGAGTAAAGTTGCGGTAGTTAACTGTAATAGCTACGATGTGAACGAAGTATATAAAGCCGTCTCCAGAGGCATAGAACTCATGGGCGGACTGGAACAGTTGATAAATAAAAATGAAAGAGTATTGCTTAAGCCAAATCTATTGGCATCTGCTAATCCGGATAAATCAGTAACAACCCATCCAAGTGTTTTTGAAGCAGTCATTAGAATTTTTAAAGAAAACGAATATTCTGTTTTTTACGGAGATTCTCCCGGTTTTGAAAATCCTGAAAAAGTATCACAGCGCTGCGGGCTGAAGACTATTGCTGATAAATACGATGTAGTGCTTGGAAATTTCTCAAAAGGAAGTACCATAGCTTTTAAGGAAGGAAAGATAACAAAACAATTTGAAATTTCATATGCAGCACAGGAAGCGGATGCTATTGTAAGCTTATGCAAAATGAAGACACATCAACTTACTCGAATTACAGGGGCTGTCAAGAATCAGCTGGGATGCGTATATGGGTTGAATAAGCCGTCTTCTCATGCAAAATTTCCTGATGCCATTAGCTTTTCCAAAATGTTGGTCGATTTGAACATGCTTCTAAAGCCGAGGCTGTATATAATGGATGGTATTGTCGCCATGGAAGGAAATGGACCACGTTCGGGTGAACCTGTTCCAATGAATGTGCTTCTCGTTTCTGAAGATCCTGTTGCTTTGGATTCTGTATTTTGCAGACTTATAGATCTGAAACCCGAATACGTTCCCACTATTGTATATGGAGAGGAATATGGCCTTGGCAAATGGAGGGATGAGGATATTAGGATTATAGGAGATGATATTAACGAGTTCGTGAATAAAGACTTCAATGTCATTCGGAAGCCCGTCATATCGGAGAATTTTGGATTTGCCTCAAGATTTAGAAATAGAGTTTTAAGAAAACCTGTCATTATAGAAAGAAAATGTGTTAAATGCGGTATATGTGTGGATGTTTGCCCGGCAGAAGGCAAAGCGGTTAACTTTAAGAACAGCGGAAATGATAAAACAGACCCGCCGGTTTTTCAATATAAGAAGTGTATTCGCTGCTATTGCTGTCAGGAGATGTGTCCCCAGAAAGCCATAGAGGTCAAAACACCATTGCTTGGCAAAATGCTGTTATATAAGTAGGGGTCAGGTGTCAGGTTACGGTTTTCAGGTCTGGAGTCTGACGTCCGGGGCAGGTCTCGGGTTTCAGGTCTCAGGTCTCAGGAATTGAACTGAAAACTGAAAACTGACAACTGAAAGATAAGGAAGAAATTTGCCAAAGGCAAATTTCAACATTGAATTTTTTGTATAAGTGAAAGTCATAAAATATTAGACTATGTAAAACATAGTCAACCGAAACTATCAGTTTTCAGTTATCAGTTGTCAGTTCGTAATATTACTTACACTGCTCCGAAGGAACATAATGATGCTTAGCATCATTTATAGAGTATAGAGTATAGAGTATAGAGTATAGGTGTCATTGCGAGCGCAGCGTGGCAATCTATTCGAGATAAAAGATAATAAATATAAGTAGGGGTCAGGTCTCAGGTCTCGGTTTTCAGGTCTGGAGTCCGACGTCCGGAGTCCGGATGAAAAAGATAATAGATAATAAATAATAGATAAAAGGTAAGGAAGGAATTTGACGAAAAGTCAAATTCCCACATTAACTATTATCTCTTATTTGTTATTTCTTATCTTGAAAATTACTTACACTGCTCCGAAGGAGCATAATGATGCTTCGCATCATTTATAGAGTATAGAGTATGAAGTATAAACTAAAAGCTTCTTCGAATCAATGTAAATATGTGCTGCGCACAGTGTTAGTATTAGTTATGATTTAGGATTTAAGATTGATGATTGAATGTGAGTTTTGTGTTTGCAAAACACAAAACTTCCTTAACTATTAGTTCTTAGTTCTTAGTTAAAGAGAGGTAGATTTCCATGAAAAAATACGATGTTATTATTGTTGGAGCAGGTGCCAGCGGCGTATTTATGTCTTATGAAATGACCAAATTAAAAAACAGTGCAAAAGTACTTATGCTGGAAAAAGGGAATTCCTTAGATAAGCGCATGTGCCCTATTGATGGATCTAAAATAAAAAAATGTATAGGATGCAAGCCATGTCATATTATGAATGGTTATGGAGGGGCAGGTACTCTATCCGATGGAAAATACAATATTACCACTCAATTTGGCGGTGATATTCACAGATATATCGATGAAGATGAAGCAATGGATCTAATGTATTATGTAGATCAAGTCTTATGTGAAATGGGCGGAAGCGATGCAAAACTTTATTCAACTGCCAATTCTGCTTTGAAAACTATTGCCTTAAGGCATGATTTGCATCTTATGGACGCAAAGGTACGTCATCTTGGTACGGACAGGAATTTTAAAATTCTCCAAAATATATATGATTATACAAAAGAAAGAATAGAGGCCGTATTTAACTGCGAAGTAATTGATATTGCAAAAATTGATAAAGGTTTCCATGTTATTACTGAAAATGAAACATACTATTGCGATAATTTAGTACTGGCAACAGGGAGATCAGGTTCGAAATGGATATCTAAAATATGTGATAAGCTTAACATTAAAACTGAAAGAAACAGAGTGGATATAGGAGTGAGAGTTGAGCTTCCTGCAGCTATCTTTGAACATATTACCAGTGAAGTTTATGAAAGTAAGATCGTTTACAAAACAAAGAAATACAATGATATGGTCAGAACCTTTTGCATGAATCCATATGGAGAAGTAGTTACTGAAAATACAAATGGCATTATTACAGTTAACGGACATAGCTATGCAGACCAGAAGCTCCATACGGAAAACACGAATTTTGCGCTTTTAGTTTCAAATAAATTTACGGAACCTTTTAAAGACAGTAATGAATATGGTGAATCTATTGCCCGATTAAGCAACATGTTAGGGGGCGGGGTATTGCTGCAGCGTTTTGGAGACTTAATAAAAGGCAGAAGAAGCAGTGAACGCAGGATGGAAAAATGCTTTACCAGACCTACTTTGAAGGCTGTGCCGGGAGATTTAAGTCTTGTACTGCCTAAAAGACAATTGGACAATATTATAGAAATGATATATGCCCTGGATAAAATAGCCCCCGGAACAGCAAACGAAGATACCTTGCTATATGGCGTGGAGGTTAAATTTTATAATTCCAAAGTAGAAGTAGACGGAAATTTAGAGACGGAAATCAAAGGTCTTTATGCACTTGGAGATGGCTCGGGGGTTACTCACTCGCTATCACAAGCTTCGGCTAGCGGGGTTTATGTGGCGAGAATACTGGCATCTAAATATTAAGCGGCTCTGAAAAACGGCCAATTTCGTTGTTGCTGCCTCGCCTTCGGATACTCACGTAGCTGGAAAAGTACAAGAGAGAATAGTGATTAGTGATTAGGGATTTATTATCTCAGGTCTCGGGACTCAAGTGTAGATAAAAGATAATAGATAATAGAGAAAAGTAAAGGATGAAATTTTGCATAATCAAAATTTCTACATTAATTATCAATTGTTTAATTTTCCATTGTCTATATTCTGATGCGTAGCATCAATTTTATGGAAGAAACCAGCGGTGATTCATGTGAAAAGGAAGAAGATTCTTAAATCTTTAAAAAAGAAATATCCTCCATCTGGGCCTTGCAGCTGTGAAATATGCAGATCATATTGCATTCGGCCCGGATGGTGGACGGTTGAAGAAGCCAGAAAGGCGATCCGGGCAGGTCTGGGAAACCGCATGATGCTGGAAATTTCACCGGACATGACTTTTGGAGTGCTGTCTCCGGCTTTTAAAGGCTGTGAAAGGAATTATGCTTTGCAGGAATTCGCCAAAAACGGTTGCAATTTTTTAAATAATGGTTTATGCGACCTGCACGGAACAGGTTTTGAGCCTCTGGAATGTTTGTATTGTCACCATCTGAGAAAAGGGTTAGGGCAGAAATGCCATGAGGATATAGAAAAAGATTGGCGGACACCCGAGGGGCAAAATCT
>JAAYPU010000144.1 GCA_012519645.1 Clostridiales bacterium
CTGTCGGCAATTATAGAATAAAGCTTCTCGCTATATGAAGAGACCTCCACAGCAAGCAAAGCACGCTGGTACTTTTCATTTAGAGCATTTTGATATGTACTGAGCTTAAGCAGATTTGTATAGGTTACTGCTCCGATAATGATAATTATTATTATAGAAATAATAAGATTTAATGATAGCTTTTTTTTAATGGATAGATTTTTTAGCATATATTTTCCTCCTGTAAAATTTGTCGTCAGTAATTTCTTCCAAGGAAATTATAATACAAATAATAGACAAATAAAAGAAATTATCATGAAAATTGTCGATTTCAGGCAATAACAAACAAACAAAGAAAAATAAGTTTATAACCAAAAAAAACATATAAACATATAATACCTTTGTGGAGGTGATGTGCATGTGCGGAATAGCAGGTTGGATAAACAGGACGGAGGATATTAGCGGTCATACTCATGTAATAAAAAGAATGACTGATGTTTTAGTACATAGAGGGCCGGATGATTCAGGGATATTAGCGTATAAGCATGCACTGTTGGGGCATAGACGCTTGGCTGTTGTTGATCCAAAAGGTGGAGCGCAGCCAATGACAAAGGTTTGCGGTCAGAAAAAATATTCCATCGTATATAACGGAGAACTATATAATACGGAAGAAATAAGAAAATTATTATTGGAAAAAGGATATGGTTTTAAATCTTATTCCGATACGGAGGTATTGCTTACTGCATATATGGAATGGGGCGGAGCTTGTTTAAATTATATTAATGGTATATATGCCTTTGGAGTTTGGGATGAAGATGAAAAAACCCTTTTTCTCGCGAGGGATCCATTAGGCGTTAAACCATTGTTTTATACTATAAAAGGGGATACGCTTGTTTTTGCATCCGAAATAAAAGCTCTTTTACAGCATCCGATGATAGAACCTATTGTAAATGAAGAAGGTCTTCTTGAAATATTGGGGATAGGTCCTGCAAGGTCACTAGGCAGCGGTGTCTTTAGAGACATTTCCGAAATTCCTCCGGCTCATAGTCTGACATTCGATCCAAAAGGAATGAAACTGGAAGAATATTGGAAGCTGGAAGCAAAAGAACATACTGAAGATTTAAAAACGACTATAGAACATACAAGGAGCCTGCTTTTTGACGCTATTGAGAGGCAGTTAGTGAGCGATGTACCCCTATGTACATTTTTATCAGGCGGTCTGGATTCCAGCATTATTTCTGCTGTTACATCAAAAGCTTTTAAGAGGGAAAGCAAAGGTATATTAAACACCTTTTCCATAGACTATGTCGATAATGAAGCACATTATTTATTCAATGAACTGCAGCCAGATTTAGACAGCCAATGGGTGCCTTTTATTTCAAAATATATAGGAGGCAATCATACAAATATTATTTTGAGTAATGAGGAGTTAGCAGGAAAGCTTTATGATGCTGTTCTTGCAAATGACCTGCCGGGAATGGCAGATATAGATTCGTCGCTATTGCTATTTTGTAAAGAAGTCCGGAAAAAAGCAACCGTAGCATTATCCGGCGAATGTGCTGATGAAATATTCGGAGGTTATCCATGGTTCAGAAAGGAGCACTTAAATTCAAATACCTTTCCCTGGGCAAAATCCATAGAACATAGAAAGAAAATATTATCTCAGGAATTTAAAAATATTCCATTGGAGGAATATGTAAAGCAAAGATATACAGATACCATAAACAATACGCCAAAATGCAGAGGCGAGTCCCCGGAGGAAGAAAAAACGAGAGAAATGTTTTATTTAAATATTAAGTGGTTCATGGTCACATTATTAAACAGAAAAGACAGAATGAGCATGAATAGCAGCCTTGAAGTCAGAGTCCCATTTGCAGATTATCGTATCGTAGAATATGCATACAATATCCCCGGCAAAATGAAATTTTATAATGACAGGGAAAAGGGATTATTGAGAAAAGCATTTGAAGGAATACTTCCCGATGAAATATTATTGAGAAAGAAAAGCCCGTTTCCCAAGACCTATAATCCAATATACACCTGTGCTGTCCAAAAATGGCTGATGAATATTCTGGATGATAACGAATCTCCTTTGTTTGATATTGTTGATAAGGATACGGTCAGGGAAATTGCGGAAACACAGGGAAGAAGCTTTGAAAAGCCCTGGTATGGTCAGCTGATGATGGGTCCTCAGATAATGGCATATCTAATCCAAATCGATATATGGATGAGGGAGTACAAGGTAAGAATAACTAAGAACTAAGAGTTGAGGAGACTTTTGCAAAGTTTGCAAAAGTTTCATTAATTCTACATTATTATTTTAGGAAATTTTATTATGAATTTCCTAATAATATTGATAAATTCCCGGAAAGATATGCTTAAAATGGAATTGTATTTGATATTTAGAAACAGATATTATATAATGAAACCAAATTATACAAAATTAATAGAAAAATGTAGAGGGATAGCATGAACGCATTGAATGCATCTCTTTTTACGGAAGATGTTATTAAGTTTGCAATAGGAGTTGCTATAATCACTGCAATTGTATTTATCATTTGGCTGCTTCTTCGTGAAATGAGATTATGGTATTGGAAAACAAATAATTTGCTAAAAATGTTACGGCATATTGAAAAACGTATACGACAATTAGAATTGATGGTAGAAGAACTGTCGCAAGAGGTTACGTCTATAGGTCGAAATACGGATAAAATGTCTAATATTTTTGGAAGTGCGGTAATCGATACCAAACAAACTGAGATTACTGAGATTGAAGACGAAGAAAAAATAGCGGAGAAGATAAGAGACTAATAAAAATATGAATCAGACAAATAAGTTCTTTGCGAGGTGAAAGTATATGTATTGTACAAAATGCGGACAAGAGATAGATGAAAATGATGTATTTTGTCCTAGCTGCAGCAGTAAACTTAATGATGAAGATTATGGCAACGATATAGCTATAGATAGGATGGAAGATTTAGACCATGACGACAGGGTAAATAATTTATTCGATTTTAACAGTAAGTTAAAGAATTCGGGAAACGGAAACGTAGACCAGGAATATGAGAAGTATAAAAAAAGCATTTTTAATAAACAAATAGAAGTTTTTGATAATGATGAGCTTGATGATTTTTATGATGATGACGACGGATTTAAAAGTATTGGAAGCAAAATCTTAATTATTTTATTGGTTATCGCTTTTGTAACAGCAACTGCCCTTGCAGTCAAGTTCTTCTTTTTTGAAACTGAGCCTAAGGATATAACGCCGCCGGATCAACAATCAGGGCAGCAGCAGAACAATAATAATACTCAGAATCCACCGGATACAGTGAAGGAAGAACCTCTTTCCGAAAGAGATAAGATATTAAAAGCAGTAACAGCATATAACGAAAATATTCAAGAAGTGAAAAGCAATTCAGAGTTAAAATATAATTCTGCTCAAAGCTTTAATGAAAAGGATGTAAGTTCATCGGTACCGGTGACCAATACATTATGGAAAACAATAGCCGGAAAAGAGGTCCGATACGAAGAAGCTATTATAAAAGCTTTGATACAATTTAATTCAAAATGGATCGATTACATCAACAATAATGATAAGACGGTATTGTCCTTAGTGGAAAAAAACAGCAAAGCATATAAAAATGCTGTAAACTTTAATAAGAGTGGGGTATATGAAGAATTTCTGCTATTTGAAATAGGGGAAATTCGCAAAGGAAGCAAAGGATACTATGTATGGACACACGAAAAAATCAAGGCGGTAAAAGACGGAAAGTCAGACATAAAAGAATATTACTGGGTATACAAATTAGTTGAAGGACAGTATGATTTCTTTGTATCCGATTATTATAAATATAAATAAAAGAAATTCAATATAACAGCAAAGAGAAGGTTTAAAACCTTCTCTCTTGTTTTTTGCAGTTTTTTAGCAGAAGCTATTTCTAATTAATGTTTTTTGAGGATATACTCCAGATCCACATTTAATACCTTGCATATTTTAATATAGGTAGTTAAAGAAGGTATTGTTTTTTGACGTTCTATGTCAGATAAATATGTATTAGAAATACCTATTTGCTTAGCCAGCACATTTTGTTTGATAGCTTTTTTCTTTCTTTCAATTTTAATATTTTTACCGAGATAACTGATATCCAGTACATCACTCTTATAGTCCAATATAAACACTCCCCCCATTAGTATTCTATTAAAAAACCTAAAAGAGTACGATTACATATATTCGCTCCTGTTTATGAAATAGTATAATACTTTTAATTTCTACATATAGCCCAATAATCCTTCTGATAATAAGCTAAAAAAACAAAGTATCCTTAAATGCAATTAAGGTTTTAAATGATGTATTGGCATGTATAAAATTTTGAGGATTTAATAATAATTACTTTACATTTCGACATTAATGATGTTAGAATTATTTTCATGAGAAATCACTATTACATACTATATTAATAAATAGTATGTAACAGTAGAATATAGTAATATTGGAGGATGGGGAGTTTTGTCTACGAAATATAAGTATGACAGGAAAGAGATCGGCATTCACAATCCGCTTTTTTCTGCATCAAGAACAACCATTGAAACGGCATTTTTGGGGAATAATGTCAAGGACGTAAAGGATCTTAAAGAAGCCTATGAGCTTGCGAAAAAATCGCCCGGAACAATTGTTATCGATATGCCTGTATATGAACCCGAAAAGATAGGATTGAACCCGGGAGCAAATATATTATTATTTAACGATGGAGAAACCACAGGTCGTTTCGCCGGTGCCAGAAGGATACTTGGAGAAAAGGGCGTAGATGAAAAAGAGTCCACGGCAATCCTGCGTGAAGCGGTATATGGAATCAGATATAAAACTATGTATCACGCTCAGGTCTATATAGGTCTTCATCAGGACTTTATGGTGAGAGCGCATCTATTAATACCCGAAAACCATGAGAATATTTTATATAATTGGATGCTGAATTTTCAATATATCAATGAATACTATGAAAAAATGTATAAAGATTCAAAAGAGATAACCGGAGAAGGCGATATATACATATTTTCTGATCCGGATTGGCAGCATAAGGATTATTCTGATGGGATGGCATATTTTGACCCGCAGCATAACTGCGCGGCACTATTAGGTTTGAGATATTTTGGAGAACACAAAAAAGGAACCTTAACATTGGCTTGGGGCATTGCAAACAGAAATGGATATGCTTCTTGTCATGGAGGATTAAAAAGATATAATCTGAGCCCGGATAATAAATATGTAATGGGTGTTTTTGGACTTTCGGGTTCCGGAAAATCAACAATTACTCATGCAAAGCATGATGGAAAATACGATATTACCATTATCCATGATGATGCATACATCATTTCCACAGAAGACGGTTCTTCCGTTGCTTTGGAACCATCATATTTTGATAAGACACAGGATTACCCTCTGACAGAGCCATCTAATAAATTTTTAATAACTGTACAGAATTGCGGTGCATGTCTGGATTCAGACGGAAAAAGAGTTTTGGTTACTGAAGACATACGAAACGGTAACGGCAGAGCCATAAAATCAAAGCTTTGGGCGGATAACAGAGTAGATAAGCTTGATGAACCGATCAATGCCATCGTTTGGATAATGAAGGATCCAACCCTGCCGCCGGTCATCAGAGTCACGGATTCGGTTCTCGCTGCAGTCATGGGAGCGACGCTAGCCACTAAAAGGACTTC
>JAAYPU010000145.1 GCA_012519645.1 Clostridiales bacterium
TCTTTGTTGTATTCAGGTTTAAATATTAAACAAAAATCATTAGATGAATTATATTCCATCTTCTCACCTCGACAGATACTATATTGGTAAGTATGCTTAACTGAATTATATATTAGGCCAATTACAATTCTATTATTTAATAATTTATTTTCAGTTACATATCAATTACATTTTAGTTACCGATATAATAACTTATTTTCCTTAAGTCTGCTCAGGTCTGCTCCTTATGCTAATTTTCTCATATATATCATTTTGGGTTAAAAAGCTGCAAATTAATTTAGAATTAATTTGCAGCCATACTATCATAATCATATGTCTTTGACTTCTTAGCCTTTGCGTTGCTATTCTTCTTCTCTGAAAAATATGGTTATGGCTTCTTTCGACCTGATTACATTACACTATTTGTTTTTCGTCTTCCATTAAATTAACAAATATTTCTGCAAGTTTTGGGTCGAATTGTCTTCCGGCTTGTTCTTTGATTTCTTTCAACGCTACCTGTTTTGTCATTCTTGTTTGGAAAGGTCTGTCATTAACCATCATGTCATAAGCATCTGCCAAAGCAAATATTCTTACTACCAAAGGTATTTCGTTATTTTTCAACAAACCCGGATATCCCGTGCCGTCCCACCGCTCATGATGCGTGAGAATCAATTCGTCAATAGCCGATGCATTTTTTATTTCTTTTGCAATATAGTAACCGATTTCGCTGTGCCTTTTTACATCTTCCCATTCTTCGCTGTTCAACCTGCTTCCCTTTTGAAGGATATTCTTTGGAACACCTATTTTCCCTATGTCGTGGAATTCGCAAAGAAGTCTCAGTTCTTCCTTTTCTTCTTCAGTGAGATTTAAAGCCTCTGCCATCATCAAAGTAAGCTCTTTGAGCCTGTCGTAATGGGATTTGGTTTCGTATGTGATTTTTTCAAGCCTTTTCTTCAGGAATTCTATCATGGAAAGCTTAGCTTCCTTGCTCTCTTTCAGCTTATTAAAATACATCCTGTCTTCTGCTTTTTTGTATATTTTGTTTATATCTTCGTCCATGAATGTCTTGGTTGCAACTCCAAAGCTTATATTAATTTTAATGTATTCCAAAGGATTGTTTTCGCACTTCCTCTTTACTCTCTCGACAATTTCAAGAGCGGTTTTTTCCGTTGTCATGGGAAGTAAAATAACAAACTCATCGCCGCCGACTCTGCTGATTATATCCTCATCCCTGAATGAATTAACCATAATTTCGGCTGCTTTTTTAAGTGCCCTGTCACCCATGCTGTGACCAAATGCATCATTGATAAGTTTGAGTCCGTTTATATCCCCCATTATCAGACTTATAGGAAGCTGTCTTTTGGTGTCAAGCCTTGACAGTTCTTCCTCAAAATAGGTTTTGTTGTATAATCCGGTTAACTTATCCTTATATAAAAGTCTTTCCCTGTCATTTAAATAATATATATTATTATCTAAAGATACGGTTTGTTGGTTTTGTTTTATCTCTGTTATATCCGCATAATGAATTATAAGATGCTCATCCCTGTTGCTCATATCCGTAAAGGCATTTATGAGGTACCATCTTTTTAAATCTTCATTGTATAATTCAAGCTTCATTTTAGATTTGGGTATGATGTTAAAATAAAATTCCTTAAGACCTAAAATATCCGAATCTACAACTATTTCGGAAAATTTCTTGCCTATGGTCAAATCAGCCCCGATATTGATATCATTAATAAAAAAATCACTGACATATATCAAGACATAACCCAAAAAATAGCCTTCCTTGTTGTATACCGGTTTAAATTTTAAATAAAAATCGTATTTTGAAGGGTACTCCACTTTATCTCCTCGCCTTCTTAGACGTTTTTCCTTCATATTTATTTTAATTATAATCTCTATGAATTACATTTCTATTATTATGCAATTTAATATTGATTACTTTTTAATTACAATTTAATTACATAAGGTGCTGGGACACACCACTTTTTATCAGGGGCAATAAAAAAAGTCCACAATAACGGACTTTTTGCTTTGCTTCCAACAATCTACAGTATCGTGTTTTCCATGCTGACAGGTTGAAAAATCAGTCTGATTTCATTTCTGTTAATTCTTGTATAATTTATTAAATTGTCGGTCAGTCTTTCTTTAATTGTTTCTGTACCGTTTTCTTTCACATTATGAA
>JAAYPU010000146.1 GCA_012519645.1 Clostridiales bacterium
AATAATTAATGAATAACGAATAATGAATAATTCAGGAAGGAACTTGACAAAAGTCAAATTCCCACATTCAATCTTTAATTCACACTGCACCGAAGGTGCATATTCACACTGCTTCGAAGAAGCATAATGATGCTGTGCATCTAATTAACAATTGAAGTTATTGGTTCACATCTAAATGTGCTATAATAGAAAATCAAAGATATAAATAATTACGAACATATGTTTGTATATTTTGATTTAATGTGGTATAATTATTAGTGATTAGTGATTGTGGTCTCAGGTGTCAGGTCTCATGTCTCAGGTCACGGGTTTAGGTATTGACTGATAATTGACAACTGAAAACTGAAAGATAAGGAAGATATTTTTCTTAAAGAAAAATATCAATCATAAATCATAAACAACAATCGTCCAACTATAGCTCAACTATTGTTTAACTATTGTTCAACTATTGTTGCACTATTGTTTCATAAATTATTCATTCTTAATTCTTAATTTGGAGCAACGCTCCACCGTGAGGAGTCATTATGTCAAAGTTTAAAGTGGTTTCAGATTTCAAGCCTACAGGTGATCAGCCACAGGCAATAGAGCAGCTTGCGGATGGAATTCTGTCAGGAAAGAAGCATCAGACGCTTTTGGGTGTCACAGGGTCAGGTAAGACCTTTACAATGGCAAATGTCATTGAAAAAGTTCAAAAACCTACCTTGATTATTTCGCATAACAAAACATTGGCGGCACAGCTTTACGGAGAATTTAAAGAATTTTTTCCGGATAATGCTGTAGAATTTTTTGTGAGTTATTATGATTATTATCAGCCGGAAGCATATGTGCCCAGTACAGATACATATATAGAGAAAGATTCACAAATAAATGATGAAATTGAAAAATTACGACATTCTGCGACGGCATCTCTTTCTGAAAGAAAAGATGTCGTGATAATTGCAAGCGTATCCTGTATTTATGGTTTGGGTAGTCCTTTGGATTATGAAAATCAAGTGCTTTCATTGAGACCCGGAGCTGTTAAAAGCAGAGATGAAATAATTAGAAAGCTTGTAGATATTCAATATGTGAGAAATGATATAAATTTTATCAGGAGTACTTTCCGTGTAAGGGGTGACACTATAGATATATTTCCGGCAGGAGCGGAAAGTGCTGTTCGTGTTGAATTGTTTGGTGATGAAATTGAAGCTATAAAAGAAATCAATACCGTAACCGGTGAAATATTAGGACTGAGAAAGCATATATCCATATTTCCTGCTTCCCATTATGTTACAAGTAAAGAAAATATGGAGAAAGCAGTTATCAACATTCAAGAGGAGCTTGAGGAACGCATCAAGTATTTTAAAGATAGGGGAAAGCTGTTGGAAGCTCAGCGAATAGAGCAAAGGACGCGATATGATATTGAAATGCTGAGAGAGATAGGCATGTGTAAAGGTATAGAGAATTATTCGCGGCATCTTAATGGTTTGCCGCCGGGTTCCAGACCTTACACGCTTATAGATTATTTTCCGGACGACTTCCTTATAATAATCGATGAATCTCATGTTATGCTGCCGCAGTTAAGAGGTATGTATGCAGGAGACAGATCCCGCAAAGAAGTGCTTGTGGAGTATGGTTTCAGACTGCCTTCTGCATTAGACAACAGGCCGCTATCCTTTGATGAATTTAATCAACTGGTTCATCAAGCCGTATATGTCAGTGCTACGCCTGCAGAGTATGAAAAATCAAAGAGCAATGGAGAGGTAGTTGAACAAATCATACGTCCGACAGGACTCATGGATCCTGTTATAGATATTCGAAAGACAGAAGGTCAGATTGATGATTTGATTGGTGAAATTAATAAAGTGGTAGCTCGCGACGAACGTGTTTTTGTTACTACTCTGACTAAAAAGATGGCTGAAGATTTAACGGATTATTTAAAGCAGACAGGAATAAAAGTTAGATACATGCATTCAGAAATAGATACCTTAGAAAGAATGGAAATCATACGGGACTTACGGCTGGGTGAATTTGATGTCCTTGTAGGTATTAATTTGCTTCGCGAAGGACTGGATATTCCGGAAGTATCCTTAGTGGCTATAATCGATGCAGATAAAGAAGGATTTCTGAGGACTGATACCTCTTTGATTCAAACTGTAGGACGTGCCGCGAGAAATGTAAATGGCAAAGTTATCATGTATGCCGATAAAATTACCGGTGCAATGAAACGTGCCATAGATGAAACCGATAGAAGAAGAAGATTGCAGGAGCAATATAATAAAGAAAATAACATTGTACCTAAAACAATTGTCAAGAAGGTCCGCGATATTATTGAGGCCACTATTGCCGCGGAAGAAAAGGATATATATTATGTGACCGAAAATCAGGAACAGATGACAACAGCAGAATTAGAGAAGCTTATTAAGAAGTTAGAAGAAGAAATGAAGTTTGCAGCTTCTAATTTACAGTTTGAACGAGCCGCAGAATTGAGGGACAAGATAATTGAACTAAGAAAAAGAGTATAGAGTATAGAGTATGGAGTATAGAAAATTGATAATTGAAAATTGACAATTGATAATTAACGAAGAAATTTTGCTGAAAGCAAAATTTCTGCCTTCACTAATCACTAATCACTAACTACTAATCACTTATTCAATCATAAATCTTAAATAAATAAAAGGGACGGTTGAAATGAAATACATTTACATTAAAGGTGCCAAGGAGCATAATTTGAAGAATATAGATGTTCGCATTCCACGGGATAAATTTGTGGTTATTACAGGATTGAGCGGATCCGGGAAGTCATCACTGGCTTTTGATACCATATATGCTGAGGGACAAAGGAGATATGTGGAAAGCTTATCCGCATATGCCCGCCAGTTTTTAGGACAAATGGAGAAACCGGATGTGGAATACATAGAAGGACTATCACCAGCCATATCCATCGATCAGAAGACAACCAACAGAAACCCTCGTTCCACAGTGGGGACTGTAACTGAGATATATGATTATTTAAGGCTCTTGTATGCCAGAATAGGAATACCCCACTGCCCAATATGCGGCAGAGAGATTACACAGCAAACGATAGATCAGATTGTAGATAAGATATTGGAAATGAAGGAAGGCACAAGGATCCAAATACTTGCGCCTGTTGTCAGAGCACGAAAAGGAGAACATGAAAAGGTATTGGCACGTATTCGCAAGGAGGGTTTTTCCAGAGTAAGAGTCGACGGTGAA
>JAAYPU010000147.1 GCA_012519645.1 Clostridiales bacterium
ACATATTTTATCCTTTTATTTTATTAAAGTCAATATAAAAATAGCGCGTTTATTAACGCGCTATCACTTTTATTTTTCAGCTGCATAATTAATGAGCTTTGAAAAGTACTGCAAAAGCATCCTTAAGTCTTAGTTCTTAGTTATTAGTTCTTAGTCAAATTAAGCCTGTATTCTCCTATAAGCAACTCGACTACTTTATTGTAGCTTTTTTCGCCTTGCTTTTGCCCGTTTGCCTTAAGGTATAGATCATTTGACTGTGAGAAAGCTTCCCGTACACGTCCATTATATTTATTATTAAACCAGTTGATTTCTTCAAAATCCCTTTCAATGCCTTTATCTAATTTTAGTCTTATTTCATCATATTTGTCTGAATCATGCAGATATAATTCATTCAACGCATGATTCAATGCAAAAAGTATCCCGGAGTATTGAAAATCAAAATCCGGATGCAGCCTGCAGGTAAGATATGCAACATAGTTTGCTTCTTCTTCTCTGGCAAATCCCAGCTGATGCGCCATTTCATGACTTGTTGTAGACGGTAAAAAAGGAGCCGGAATATTAATATTTATATTTGCTTCTGAAGTAAACGGAATATATATCCCCCATATACCTGTGTAAGATAATAACGGTGACATCATGATGCTTTTTGGTTTGCCATAGTGTCCCGCCAACTGCGGAAAGTTTTTCGCCAATTCTTCAAAGCCTGAGTATGCCCTTTCGAAGACACCTTTATATCCGCCATCCGGATGCATAACACCTTGCGCATCTTCCTGAACCTTAGGCCTCAGCAGATTTGCCTCATCCGCAAGATAGCTGCATAAATTTATTAATTCCTCGACGGAAGGTGGTGATATATCTAATTCGAGTATTTCTGCAATATGAGAGTTGTTGTAATTCATTCCCCACATTAAAACAAAAAGGAAATACAGCACTCCGGTCAATGCAAATATATTAATGATCGTTTTTTTGATTATTAGAATAACCTTGGACGGATTCTTTATCAATCGTTTGAATACTATTAAAACCTGCCAGATAATAACTACTGCAAAAAATATCAGCAATATCTCGGCAATTGAAATCGGCAGTTTATTCGTTATACCGCTCACCGTTTTGAATATTTGTCTATATATATAATTGGAATATATCTCTTTAGTAATAGAGCTGTTAAGTGAAGAAAGGTAATTCAACAGCAATCCTATCGGCAAAAGCGATATGAATAAATATTTTATATATTTCATATTCCCACCCACACTGAGAAAATTTCATAAATGAAATTTTCTCAAACTATGAAATAATAACTAAAAAATAAGAGTTAAGGTAACTTTTGCGTAGTATTGCAAAAGTAAGTTTATCGAGATTACGGATATTTATATAAATTTTAGCATTTTTATCTACGGAACAATATATCCTTTTTAATAAATTTTAAATGTAGTTTTTACCATTGAGTAAAAGCATTGGGTTCCTCATCAATTTAAAGATAATCATAAGAGGTGTTGCTGATTCAAACACTATTATAGTGGTATAATACTTTTGAGGTGATTAACATGTGTGGAAGATATGCTTTTTTTACAGATAAAGAGCTTCGTGAGATTCATGACATAACTGAAAAAGTCAGTAATGACATTCAGCATGAAAAAATGAAAACAGGCGAGATATTTCCTACCGACCTCGTTCCTGTCATTCTGGAAGATAACAATTTAATAACCCCAAAACTTTTCACTTGGGGCTTTCCTAATTTTAAAAATAAAGGCGTGATTATCAACGCCCGTGCAGAGACAGCACATGAAAAATACATGTTCAAAGCTTCATTAGAAACAAAGCGATGTATCATCCCTTCTACAGGATTTTATGAATGGGATAAAAATAAGAATAAATATTTATTCAATTTGCCGGATTCACAAGTCC
>JAAYPU010000148.1 GCA_012519645.1 Clostridiales bacterium
AGACTTTTTTTAGGAGGGTTTTTCGTTTCCACTGCCGGCACACCTATGGGAATTAATGCACAAAGCATATAACCGTCTTTCTTGAATCCCAACAGATTTTCCAAATCAGCACCTGAATGGTTAATGCTCGTCATCCAGCAGCCTCCATATCCCATACTTGCAGCTGCCAATAACAGGTTTTCTATGGCAGCACCTATGCTCTGTTTCCCCGGATTTGCTTTTATCATGCGCTCCATCATTTCTTTTGTTTTATCGTTATTTAATAATTCCTCACTAAATTTTATACCATATTCTCCGGCAAATACCGCAATAACCACCGGCGCTTTCTCGATAAAAACTGAGAATCTTGAAAACCTGCGATAGGATTCCGCTTTTTCCTCCGGTAATATAGATGCCATTTTGAGCACATTTTTACTGATTATGTCGGTCATCTTTTTAATAACAGTTTTATTTTTAACCACAACAAAATGCCAGTTCTGAGCATTTGTACCTGAAGGCGCTTTCCCGGCGGCAGAAATTATTTCCTTGATATCTTCAATGGGAATATCCTTATCAGCAAAATCTCTTACACTGACCCTATTATTAATAAAATCCAAATTAGCCATAGCCATATTCCTCCTTTTTATATTATAGCAAAATGTATATCCGAGTATTTCTTTAAATATTCCATCTCCCTTTTTTGGCAGCTGAATAGAATTATCTGATTCGTCCCGGAATATTCATATAGATATTCCAGAGCGGAAAACAGGCGCTCTTCATCATATTGAACAAAGGCATCATCTAAAATAACAGGGAGCTTCTTATTGATCTTTTCGGCAATAGCTTCCGCAATTCCCATTCTGACTGAAAAATAGATCTGATCCCATGTACCATTGCTGAAATATTCCGCGCTTCTTATTTCCTTTGTTGCTTTATCCGATATCTTGACTTCAAATTCTTTTGAAATCATTATATCATCATATTTTTTTGATGTTATTTTATCCAATACTTTAGATGCTGAATTGTTTAGTTTTGAGCCAAACTCCATATGAAATTTTTGAAAGGACTCTTCCAATATATCCAATGCTGTATCCACTGCTTCTCTTTCTTTTTCATATAAAGCAATTTTTTTCTTCAATAACTCCATCTGGCTCTGAAGGGAAAGAGCTGCATTTTCATAAAGCATGGACAATTCTTGTTTCCTATCCTCAGCCATTTGTTCCAACTGATCTTTGTAGCTTTCTTCTTCCTTTTTTATGCGTTCGATTATTTCTTTTTGCTGATTATATTTCAATTTTATATGATCATGCTGTTCAATTTTTTCTTTTAATTCCTCTTTGCTTTTACATCGATACTTTTCAAGAATCTGTTCAATAAAGTCCGCGCTCTTTTTATATAAATCTTCAAATCTCTTCTCTTGATTTTCTTTTAATTGTTTTTCTTTCTCTATGAGTATTGTTTGACTTCTTTCGAGGTCAATTTGAATTTTATGGTATTTATCCTTCAATTCCCATTGATTTGCGGTTCCATGACTCCTATATAACTGATCCAGTTGATTTTCTATGCTTTTCAGCTCATCTGTTAATTTTACTTTGCTATTCTTAATACTCCTTATTTCATTTGAAAGCTTTTGTATCCTGCTTATAAAAAAGATACAGGGCAAAGCAAATACAAAGACAACAGGCCAGGGCAAATAAGATGTTAATAAAAATGCCGCACCTATTAAAATCAGAAAAGACAGCACTAATCCTAATTTATTAGCATTCAACTTATAATTCAAAGGCATTTCCTCAGAAATGTCTGAATGTATCCTTATTTCCTCTATTCTTTTGAGCATTTTTTCCGATTTTTCAATATCTGCTTTTATCTTTTCTATTTCTTCTTTTTGAAGTATTTCATTTTCTTTCTTTATTTGAGCAATTTGCTTCTCGATTTCTTTATTTTTCTCAATTTGTTCAGCGTATGTTTCCATACGTATTTTTTCTTCAATGATCCTTCCTAAATCTTCATTAGCCTGAATGCTGTTCATCGCTATGATATCCGGCATTTGAGCAAGCTTTTCTTGTTCGTTTTCCATGTCTGACCTTTCCTTCAGTTTCTTTTCAAGTATATTTTCTATATTTTTCTGCTGTACTATTTTCGCTTTGACAGCATCCATATTATACTCTCCTATGACATCCTTAAAGGAAAGAATATTTTGCATTTCAGATTCCCAATCAATGGTATTATTCTCTGCATGCTCATCAAATGATTGATTTGCTATTTTCAATCTGTTAAATACTTCAAATTTTTTATCATATTCTTCTTTTAGCTGATCTATGATTCCCGGTTTTCTTTGCGTGTTGACCAGACCTTTTCTGTATTCCTCCAAATCTCGTTTTGCCTGGGTATAAGAAACGCTGGCATCTCCGGTGCCCTGCAGATTAGTCAAATACCTTATCACTTCATCACTATTTTCTTTCGTGACCTCACAGGACAGCTGCTCAATAAATCCGGTCTTCTCATAAGTGTTCTCATCGATTTGAAATAAGGTTTTTCCAGGCTTGTCCATTTCATTAAAAGATATTTCTTCGCCTGAAACTCCTTTGATTATTTGTATTTTATCCTGACTCTTTTTTTCTCCAAAGCTTCTCTTAATAATATAAATCATGCCATTTTCTTCTATTTGTATTTCACCGGAAGCAATATTGTTACCCCATGGCATATACCGCTTCCTATCGTTGTCGCGTATGCTCTCCTTTCTGGAAGACGGAAAACCATACAGCATCGATTTTATAAAAGAAAGAATAGTACTCTTGCCAGCCTCGTTTCTACCATATATAACATTCATTCCTTCAGCAAAATCAATTTCAAAATCTTTCAGCTTTCCAAAATAGTTGATCGATATTTTAGATAGATGCATCAAAATCAATCCTTTCTCCATTAAGTGCATTGATTCCGATTTTCAGAGCTCTTTTATATAAATCCACATTTTCTTCTTCAGACTCATTGATTATTCTGCGCATTTTATTGAAAAATACATTTTTCAATGTGTCGTCGCTTAATTCCCTGCTTAAATCAATGCTATAGGATGTTTCATTGATGATTTTAATATTAAAGACCATATCCTCAAGCTTATTTTTTATTATTTCGGAATTTATATTAAAATCCTCGGATATTTCTCCTGTCAATATGATTTTGTAGAAATTCTTCTGAGAATCATCATTCAAAACATCTTTAATTTTTGCGGCTATTTCATCATATGTGCAGACAGACGAAATATCGACCTGATATTCCATATAAGCTCTTTTATTGATTGGCAGAAACTCCATTTGACAATAATTTTTTGATACTTCTCCTATGAGAATGCCCTTTTGCCCTTTTTCATCAAAGCCTTTTCCCTCAGGCGTTCCTGGATAGCTCCAACAGCTCTTTCCCACTTTGTTTATGCCGGAAAAGGCGTGAACATGCCCTAAAGCAAGATAATCCAGCTTACTGTTCTCTATGTCGGCAAGAGTTATAGGATTGTATCTGCTGGTACTTCCCGGAGATACTATTTCTCCATGAATTACCATAATATTTATCTTGCTGTCATCTTCCGCCGTAAATCCTTTCAATAACCCTTTCTCCTGATAAGCTTCATTAAAACTTATACCATACACACACAGGTTATATTCGGGGAAATCCACCTTCCCCATGGTATTATCAAAAATATGTACATGCTGGGGCCATATTTCTTTTCTATAATAATAATTTTTTGACAAGGAATCATGGTTTCCCGCACTGATAAGAACAGGAATATTTTTAATGGTTTGAAGCTTGTTAATGATATGATCCACAGTAGTCTTTTTAACAGTCTCTCTATCAAACAGGTCACCGCTGATAAGCAATACCTCTACTTTTTCCGCTTTTGCAATATCCACAATCCTTCCAAAGGTTTCTCTCAGCTCCTCCTGCCTCATATCAGACAGCTGCTCCGAAAGACCTATCAAAGGCGCATCCAGGTGCAAATCGGCACAATGCAGAATTTTAACAGCATTCATAATCATCATCCCCCATCATTTATATCAAGAAAAAATGTCTGTCATATATTAATACAAAATTATTATATCATACATTTTTATTGGAGAGATAACGAAAGAACAGATATATAAATCGAGGGCAGAAGATTGGAGGTATATTTAAACATGACATTAAATAAAATTAACAGAGGACAAAGATTCAAGATAAAAAATATTAATGAGAAATCTTCCAGAGAGCAGGCAATCCGGCTTGGATTGTTCGAAGGAGCATATGCCAAATGCATATATAAGCTCCCGTACGGCCCTATAATTGTCAAAGCCGGAATGCAGGAAATAGCCATAGGAAGGAATTTAGCCAAGAATATCATCATTTCAGTATAAACCATTCTTTGAATTAGAGGAGCTGCTATGCAAAAACATTCCATATTTGATCAAGACAAGCATAAATCCTCCCCCCCTTTAAAGTTAGTATTGGCGGGAAATCCCAATGTCGGTAAATCAATTTTCTTTAACTATCTTACCGGCATTTATGCCGATGTATCTAATTTTCCGGGGACAACAGTCGATTTAAGCATTGGGTATTTTGATAAATATACCGTTATAGACACTCCGGGCGTATATGGAATATCTTCTTTTAATGACGAGGAGCGCGTTGCAAGAGACGCTGTGATTCATGCGGATTTGATTTTAAATATAGTTGATGCCGTACATATAGAGCGTGATCTATTTTTGACCCAGCAAATTATTGATATGGGAAAGCCTCTGATACTCGTGCTCAATATGATGGATGAAGCAGAAAAATACGGTATAGAAATAGATGCAGAGGCGCTTTCGGAAATTTTAGGTGTTTTGGTGATTCCTGCCTCAGCAGTCAAAGGGATGGGGTTCAGTCAGATTAAAAATGCTGTCCTTAAAGGCGGCACTATAGGAAACCGGATTCCCGAAATCCAGTATTATATGAATAATGCACGACAATTTGTAACCAATGATGCGGAAGCGATCATGCTGTTAGAAGAAGATGAATCCATCATAAAGCGTTATAAATCGGATAAGAGATACTGCTGCCGTGAGCTTTTCTATAATACACGAAGGAATTATGTCAATAAAATCGTTAGCCTCGTTCAATACAAGGCCAATATAAAGAATTCCAAATTATCCTCTTTCGGAAATCTGATGCTGAATCCTGCAGCAGGTATCCCCATCCTCATATTCATACTATTTTTGTTATATGAGCTTATCGGAAAAGTAATTGCCCAACATATCGTCGGTATCACAGAAGATATCATTATGGGTACTTATTATTACAATTTTATTATCCATATAACAAGCAATATACTGGACAGCACTACCCTGACAGGTCGTTTGCTTATTGGGGAATTCGGAATTTTAACGATGGTTCCTATCTATATTGCAGGTCTCCTGCTTCCTTTGGTTATCGGTTTTTA
>JAAYPU010000149.1 GCA_012519645.1 Clostridiales bacterium
TGAACAAGGTGAAGAAAATCCAAGTGGACAGCGTAATATGACTGAGAAGCTGAATCTTCTTCTTGAGTATCAAAAAATACCTCAGGAACAGAACGGAGAATGGCTACGGCAAAACGGTCTGCACGAATAATCCACGACAACGGAAAGCAGTTTATTTCGAAGGATTTTAAATCTTTGATTTCTCTGCTGGAACTTTACGAAACGTCAGCGAGAATCTGTCATCCCCAAAGCAACGGCAAATTAGAAAGATTTCATTCAACTCTGAAAACAGAACATGTCCGCCAGACGGCATACTTCAGTTATGAAGATGCAAAAGAAAAAATGGCACAGTGGATTGATTTTTACAACAACGAGCGTCTTCACGGCGCACTTCTTTATCTGACTCCAGAAGATTATTTTGCAGGAAGAAAGGAAATAAGGCTTGCAGAACGAAAGGAAAAACTTCATACTGCAGATATAAACAGAAAAGCTTATTGGCTGCAACAGCAGCAGGCTTAAACCACCTTATAAGCTTTCCTAAAAAAGTCCAAGTTCACTTTGGGCAGGACATTATTTAAGACGTACTTGGAAAATGATGAATCAGTATCAAGATTCTATTAACAATTTTATTGCAGAATATAAACTAAAAGGTATAGAAAGAGTAATAATTCAAAGTGGATTAGACATTGCATTTTTGTTTGAAAGTGCTTGTGATAAAAATGAAATAAATTATGTAAAATATACAATATCTGAAATAATTGAGAGAAATTCAACTAATAAGAAAAGTCTAATCATAGTAGAAGATGAAAAAGATGCTTCTTCAATTAAAAATTTAATAAATAAAAATAGTGCTTGCTGTTCCATTATAGAAATAATGGGAATATTGGGATAAATACTGAAGTTAAATATGCATGTAGTGAAGCTGGTTTAGAATTTGAACAGAAAGAGATATCAGCAAAGATTTTGACTGATGAAGTATGTCTTGCTGGTGAATTGAATGATGATGATGTTCAAAAACTATTGATAAAAGCAGGATGTTTTAGTTTGGTTAATATGGTACAGGATATAAAATAACGATTTTTATTAGGATTAGGAGATTTTGAATTATGCAGGCATTAATGTTGGCAGCTGGAATGGGAAAAAGATTAGGTCGTTATACCCAGAATGGCACAAAATGCATGGTACAGGTAAATGGAAAGGCACTTATTGAATATGCAATTGAAGCCTTGGTAAAAGCTGGCATAAAAAAATTTGTGCTTGTGGTAGGATACAGAAGTGAGGTTTTAAAAGAATACATTTCTTCAAAATTCAATGAATCAAACCTGAACGGTATGAAGATTGAATATATTGAAAACCCTGTGTACGATAAGACAAATAACATTTATTCATTGTGGTTGGCAAAAGATCAATTATTAAATGATGATACGGTACTACTTGAGAGTGATGTTATTTTTGATGAAAAAATTTTATTTGATATTATTAAAAATCCAGAAAAGAATCTTGCTATGGTATCAAGATTTGAACCATGGATGGATGGAACTTGTACACTTCTTGATGAAGAAAAGAATATTGTTGGTATGCTAGATAAAGCTCATTTCAAATGGTCAGATATCAATGAATATTATAAAACGGTAAACATCTATAAACTTTCAAAGGAATTTTCTACTCAGTATTATATTCCATTTCTTGAAGCATATCAGAAGGCATTTGGTAAGAATGAA
>JAAYPU010000013.1 GCA_012519645.1 Clostridiales bacterium
AGCGGTTGCATTTATTGCTCTTTGATTAAGAGTTGACACACGCTGTTCCAAGACAGGGCTTACCGTTATTGCACCGCCGCCCGCTAGTCCTTCTTCAGCCTGTGTCAGTTGAGTCGGTATCTGCACCCCAGTAAAATACGTGGTTGCCATTTCAGCATTTAAAGTAAAAGGTGTTATTACCTCTCCGGATTGAAGAACTCCGGGATTAACAACACCGTTTGAAAGAGAAATAGTTTCTCCTAGAATTCCGTCAAATTCCCTGCGAAAAGCATCTTCCCGCTGGGTAAAGCTTGCATCCCTCGGCGTAAAGCCTACTTCAAGAAAAAATGAGTGTTCTTTCATGATCCTTGCAAAAAACAAATGAAGACCCAGGGACTGTTTTATAAATTCAACGCTTGAGAGCATGGCTGATTCCTCCTATAAAAAGGTTAATTTACAATATCAGTGTATGACAACATCTTATGAATTGTCACAGGATATCAGCCTGATGAGTTAGGGGATAGGGGATAGGGGATAGAGAATAGGGAATAGGGAATAGGTGATAGGGAAACTAATAACTAATAATTTTATATTTCATTTTCAATTCTCAATTCTCTGAGACCAGTAATTTGCCCAAGCATATAATCCGCAAATTCTTTTGCAAGTACATCATTCAGGGATATATCCGCACATTCTTTCTACATTATAAAATCAACATCTTTCATGATAATCTTTCATTCTCAGACTCCAGCGTCGCAACACAATTTCGTCCTTTAGCTTTTGCCCCATAAAGGGCATCATCTGCCTTTTTAAAAATATCTTCAATACTCTTGATATCGTCAGTATTCCCACGGATTGCCGCCACTCCAATACTTACCGTAACACTTATTTCCTGTTTTCCGTAAATCACTTTTCTACTGTTCACAGTCTCCCGAAACTGTTCCGCTACTTTTTTTGCTTCTTCCAAAGAAGCATTTTTAAGAACCACAGCAAATTCTTCTCCTCCTATGCGTCCGGCAATATCGCTTTTTCGGAAACTACTCTTTATAATACTTCCCATTTCACGAATCATTTCATCTCCTGCGGCATGTCCGAAAGTATCATTGATCTTCTTAAAATCGTCCAAATCCATAATCAGTAATGATAGTTCGTCATTATTCCTTTTTGCTCTGGAAAACTCCCTTTTGGCCAAATTCATAAACTCTGCCCTATTATAAACGCCGCTTAAATAATCTGTAGTAGCCAAAAACTTTAGTTTCTGCTGAATTTTTCTTTCTTCTGTAACATCACGAATCGATTTAAGTATTCTTGTATTTCCATCGTTGTTATCTCCCAACATCACCACATCGATCTCAAAAAATCTTTCCTCCCCATCTATTACTAATGAAAGCTCACAGTTATCCTTGCTTTCAAAAATTTCCAGCAGCTTTGGCTCTCCATGAAGAAGATGCTCAATGGGATAATTATTTAATGAAATATTTATTGCTTCAAAAAACTTCTCGGCCGCCTTATTATAGTCGATTACCCTTTTCCCGGGACCCAATACCACCATACCTGCAAGGTTATTCTCAAAAATTGTCTCCCGGGCCAAAGTTCTTATTTCCAAAAAGTCGTATTTTAAAATACCGAAACTGATAATAAGCAGAGAAACAGGTATTATTAAAGCTGAATAATCGATGCCTTTCCCGGCATAAGCAAAAATAAGCAGCAATATACTGATTAGCGGCAGCAAAGAAGCAAAAAAGAAAACCAGAAAGTGGGATCTGGTATAACCGACCTTATTCTTAAAATATCCTATACAATAGACAATAACGGTAAGAAGCAAACACAATAAGATATAAGAAATGTTAACATAGTACCAGAAACCTCTTTCCATATACAAAGTACTATATCCGAACAGCTCCCTCAGTTCCCATTTCGTATAGAAAAGATGGTGCCAGGAATTGGTGAGACGCATAAAAAAAGTTACTACAGGAATAAAAAAGAGCAAAACTCCCATCCGGATTTTAAGGGAATAAATCGTTTTTGTATATAGAAGAGCCACCAACAGCCATAGTACGGAAATAAAGGGCAATCCCAAATACTGAATCTGATTCCAGAAAATCATTTCCTGCAGATTGCTGCTGTTTACAATCATTAAATAACCGAACAAATAAAAACTGATACATAAAACCAAGACAGAGAATGCCTTTCGATAGGTTGTTCTGCCCTTTGAAAAGAAATAAGCTGTGAAAAATTGGGCTAAAATAACGGCAAAAAACAAATAAAGACTAAGTAATGTTTTCATATAAACACCTCAGCAGATGTTAAAATTCCAAGTTATATTTCAGAGTTGATATTCACATTCCGCACCTACTTTCTTTATTATACATGTTTCAACAAATTATTTCCATAATGAAGAAGTATTGAAGCCAAAACCTCACTTTACCGCCGCATAAAAACTCCTTC
>JAAYPU010000150.1 GCA_012519645.1 Clostridiales bacterium
ACATGGATAGGCACTTTATACAAAGCTCAGTATAGCTAATCCCAAATAAGATGTTCACACATAATAATGATATGCTTTTAATTTGAAGTCTAAAATAAAGTAGTGGACATATGATAGCAAGAACAATTACCAAAAAAACACTTATCCATAATGCCGCCTGCTCAATATTGACAATGTTGGCAAATACGACCTCCACTAAAGGAGCATTATTTACCGAATATGTTTCTATTCTACCTGGCAGTATTTTATTGATGTGAGCGATTTCTTCTTTGAATACCTTTAGTTCCCGACCATTTGTATGCTCAAACCAACCCCCTAGTTTATTCACATAATGCCTAACTTGAAATAGATCTTCCTCTAATGAAGCTGGATCATCTAAGCAATTGATTGATGGCATAACAATGTATCGGTCTAAATATCGTGGCGTACCAGAAATCATAACATGACTATTTTTATCCAGAATGCCAACAACTTGAAATTTAAAAGGTTTAGCGATATAAGCACCTTCAAATTTATCTCCTATTTTGAAAGTGTCCCGGTACTCATAGCCAAGCAATATCGGTACAATATCACTATCCTGGTAGTCGCAGCTAACAAAAAGTTCACCTTGCCAAAGGGAAAGATGAAAGCGAATTAAAGCATTTTCACTTAATTGCATGGCTTTAACATTTGATACAGCTACTCCACTATATTCATTCACAGCATCATCTGAATGCCCCTCCTCGTAACCATAAAGAAAGAATTCTGCACCAGGAAAAAATGGGATTTCTAAAAATTGAGAATTAATCTCATAATAACTATCTCTTTTTAATCTATCATAGGAACCCCTCAACTGTTCAATATGCTTGCCATATAAATCAGTTAAATCACCGTCATAGTACAGTCGCAACCAGCTGGAAGAATTTGAGGCAAAGTAATCTTCTGAAGATAGATAATTTCCGCTTTTTATTTCCATAACAATACTAAAACATACTAGTAAAACAACAATAAGGATAAAAATAATATATAAATTCTTTTTCTCAATAACAATCTGCATTAAAATATCCTCCTAATTCTTCCATACATATAAACCGGCATCCCTAACAGTTGAGGGAATAAGTAAAAGGCCGCCAATATTAAAAGCAATTGAGGTATATGTATTTCTTTTTGCCAAGCAAAAAAATATGGCCGGAACTGATGAATCACTGTCATGCCAATAAGCAAAATAATACCACTATAGGTATATAGCTTTAATACTAACCTAAATATTATGGACGGAGCGGAAATGCCAAAAAGATGTTGTACAGTAATCATAGCTAAATTTGCATTCGTAAAGAACATTGTAGAAAGAACAGCTGATGTTAAGCATATCAGGATTCCAATAGCCTTAAGATGATCATTTTTGCTGGAATATCCAAATAATCTTCCAATTCCATGTAGCGGATCATTTATTTCCTTAACTGAAGCAATTTGTGCAAATTCATTAATGATCTTTGTTATTTTTTGCGGGTTTTTTCCATCAATATAAAAAGTTTCCTTCATAACACCGCTATCTAAATTAAAATATATAGCATAATCTAAGTTGCTTGGATAATCATGACTTGTCACACCTGTTTATGGTAATCTAAAATTAGGTCAGGCGGCTCATTGAAAACTAGGTCACTTCCAAATAACAATATGGTATCCTTTTGGTGTCTACTGAGAGGAGGCCTGTAAAGGAAGTGATCAAATTGTCGCAAAAGCAAAACATCATTCTCAAA
>JAAYPU010000151.1 GCA_012519645.1 Clostridiales bacterium
ACAAAAAATCAGCCTATAATGGCTGGCTGGTCGGTTGCACCACTCACTCCACATGCTCAGGTGCCCATATAAAAGCATGCTTCTTCGAATCCAAAGGCCAAACAATTTGTACTTAATAATTATAGCTATTGCAATCTAAAAAATATGTCAATATCTGCAATGTAAATCAATAATTTTTCACCATAATTCGATATATTAGAGTTGGAAAATCTATAAAAAAATATTTTTTTTAAATAAAAAAAAAGTGGCTGATGCCACAATCCATAAAGTTTAAAAAAACATAGATCTAAATATCTGAAAACTCAATATCTACTTTTTGTCTGCAGATTTCTTTCTCAATTGCCGCATCTATCTGACTTATTCCTTCATGATTATTAATCGGCAAATAAACTGTAAAAACTGTATAACCGTTATAATTGCTCCGAACCTCTACATTGCCATTATGCATCTCTATATATTCCTTAACAAAATAGAGTCCTAATCCAAGTCCCTCTGTTGAACGTGTCAGCAGCTTCTCTCCTTGATTAAACAACTGAAATATTTCTTTTTTTTGACTTTCCTCTATCATTTTACCTGAACTGCTTATTTCTATTATTAGTTTTTCCTCTTTTTCCTGAACTCTAATGTAAATAATACTTTTGAAATCGCTGAATTTAACTGCATTTGATATTAGACTCAGTATCATTTTTTCAAACTTATCTACGTCTACCGCGCCAAATCTGCAATCTATGCTTGAAAAAAAATCTATTCTTTTGTCCCTTCTTATAGCGTATTCCATTGAAGCTTCTGATAGACTTCTTATAATATTTATCAGGTCACAACTTTGAAAATATAATTTATCATTATACTTGATTCCTACTAATCTGATAAAACTATCGGTTAGCTTTTGTATTCTTTTCATATTTCGGTCATATATTTCAAAGTCTCTGGAGAGTCCATTTTTTATTTCTTCATCTTCTATTGTATTTATAATATCCTTGCTGTTATGCAAAACTCCCTGTAAATTATTTAATGGCGTTCTTATCTCGTGGGAAATTTTATCTAATATATCTATGCTTGCTTTCTCAAGATTTCTATTCTTAATATTGCTATTTACATTTTTTCGTGAATCATCACAGATACCACTGTTTTCATTTTCTTTTATTATGAGAGCACCAATTTTTTCATGATAATAATAACCGCTTAATACATCTATATCAAAGAAATACTCATTTTCTTCATTTGATATTCTATAGTTTGAAACATGAAAGGAATGTTCACTTTTTAAAGCTGTTTTCATTAACGATCCAAGGCCTGTCTCCACATGATATTTCTGCTCATCTTTCAATGTCACTTTTTCTCTCATCATTCTTTTCCCTACGGAATTTGCCATAATGACTTTTGAATCATTAAAAACAATGATCCCATTGGGATTCATTTCAAATATGAATTCATGAATATTCTCATAATGTCCCGTATTTATTGTATCTTTTTTATAACTAGTATCTTTGAATAGAAATGTAAATATAGTCCAAATAGAAATAAAAGATAGACTGATAATCAAGCACTTTAGCCCTACAATAGCTGACTCACCTTTAATATTAAATACATTATCGGAAAAACTTAAAATGAAGATGCAGATGTGAAAAAACAAAAGAGATACAGTTGCTTCCACTTTAAGTAATTTCTCTGTCAGTTTTCATCCTCCTTTCCATATATTTTGTCCTTTATCATTATATATGGTCTAAAAAATTTTTTCTCTGACTTGTTTTGTCGAAACAATACTTCTTTTGTTGAAAATACGACATAATAGAATTTTTTTCATTTTACTTATAATAATTATTTTTTCATTTATTATTTATACGGAAAAAAATACGGTTTAAAACAGAATTATTGAAAAAGCGAAAAGCTTATTAGAAGAATATAAGAAATGGATTTCTAAAAAAGGTTTATAAGCAAATTATTGAGATTATTGGCAAAGGCATTGAGTATAGTATGCTCCAATAAAATTTTAATACCCATTGCTATTAAAATAACGCCGCCTATCATATCAATTTTCCTACCGAAATTACCAACTGATCTTACAGCCTTTCCCAGATACACACCGCCGAAAGAAAAAAGCAAAGCAATAATACCGATAATAATCATAGGAAGAATGATATCTTTATTAAGAGTAGAAAAGCTTAGTCCTGCAGCTAAAGCATCTATACTTGTTGCAACAGCTAAAGTAATAAGCATTTTCATTCCGGTTAATACGATCGGCTTACCGTTTTCCTTATAGGCTTCAATAATCATTTTGATGCCTATAATAGTTAAAAGCCCAAAGGCAATCCAGTGGTTGTAAGCTTGCATAGCATTCCTGAAAAGCAAACCTGCCGCCCACCCGAGGTATGTCATTCCTGCTTGAAAAAAACCGAAGGTGATACCTGCATTTATTGCATTTCTAAAGACATTCCTCCTAATACAAAAACCACATGATATGGATACTGCAAAAGCATCCATAGCCAGTCCGATTGCAATGCCGAAAATCGTAATTAACCCCATAAATATAGTTCATCCCTTTTTTCTGATGTTACTTTATTGTATTAATAAAACATCAATTTAATACTAATATATCATATTTTTCAGTTTGTAAGTTATTATGTTCTTAACCTGATATTTATCCTGAAAGTACCAATAAAAGTCCACCAAGACCTTGGTGGACTCAAAAGCATTTTCTAAAAGCCGGTTGGTTATTTTATTGTTCTTCCTCTCTTAACATTGCAACGGTACCCGTCTTTGCCAGCTCTATAATGCCAAAAGGTTTCAAAGTTTCAATAATCGCATCGATTTTGCTTTGTTCCCCTGTGGCCTCGACAATAAGGCTATCTCTGCCGATATGAGCTATTCTTGCCCTGAAGACATCCATTAAGGTAATAATATCTATTCGTGTATGAATGTCCGCTTTAACTTTGATAAGAAGCAGTTGTTTATTTACTATCGGACGATTTGAAATATCTTCGATTTTTATTACATCAACTAACTTGCTTAGCTGCTTAATAACCTGCTCCAATATATCATCATCGCCTTGAACTGCTATAGTCATCCTGGATATTTCTTCGTTTTCCGTTTCGCTTACAACCAGTGAATCAATATTGTATCCCCTGCGGCTAAAAAGTCCGGCAACTTTACGCAGCACTCCCGGGTGATTTTCAACCAATACGGATAATATATGTCTCATTTAACTTCCTCCCTGAATTATTGCTTTTAATTATATTACGATAAATAAAAGTCTTTTTCAACATTATCTGCCTAATATCTTTTCTGCAATCAACATGGTTCCTATACAGGTAATACATATAATGGTCCAAAGCAGTGCATTTTTCCCCACTCTTATCACCTTACACATATCAGTATTATGCGCTGAAACATTTTTTTATGTTATATTATATTACTTTAAAAATAGCAGTATGAAACGGCGAAGAGTGCAATCAGATATTTCCAAGGTATACATACTTCAGATATTTTTCTCCTATGTTTTTTGCTTTCTTCATAAATTTTATATCTGTCGGAGCTCTATCATAATGGTAATTGGGAAAATATCGGCTTAAATGCAAGGGTATCTTTTGATCTATTTTTGAAATCCACTGTGCGATAGCTTCAATTGTCTGCATATTATCTATTTTATCTGTCACAACTAATGTAGTGATCTCTATATGACAATGCCCGGCACACAGTAAAATGGTATCTAAAACCGGCTGAAGCCGTCCTCTGCACATTTCCTGATAAAAACTATCATCAAAGCCCTTCAGGTCGATATTCATTGCATCTATATATGGTAAAAGCTTCTCCAAAGGTTCCTTATTGATATAGCCGTTAGTAACCAATACATTCTTTCTGCCTGTTTGCTTATTCAGCTTGGCAGTATCAAGGACAAACTCGTACCAAATGGCCGGCTCATTGTAAGTAAATGCAATCCCTATATTTTCAGATAAATTCTTAGCCATATCCACTATGTCCTCCGGTGCCGCATAAACACCTTCCCTACAGTCCTGAGAAATGCTGTAATTTTGACAATAAGCACATTTCAGGTTGCAGCCGAAGGAGCCTATGGATAAGATTTTGCTTCCCGGAAAAAATCTCCATAATGGTTTTTTTTCGATAGGGTCTACCCCGCATGAAGAAATAATGCCATAATTCTTGCTGTAAAGTACGCCTGAATCGTTATATCTGGCATTGCAAAAACCAATTCCACCATTCTTTATCAGACAATAGTGCGGGCATAATGTACATCTTACTTTACCCTCTTCTTTCTTTTCGTAAAACAAACATTCCTTGAGATTTTTCATCCTTTTTGATATCCCTTTCACATTTATCAAAGACCGTTATGTATTATATTGTCGAAATTTTTTTCAACATGTCATAACCAAAAGAAATTAACATTTTGGATTAGTTTTCCACAGTATTCCATAACTCCTCAACCAAAGATATCCAAAATGGTGTGTGGAAAACTATAATCCCCGTAATGCATTGCATTTAAACGTTTGCGTACACACCCCATAATTTTTATCAACAAGTTTTCCACAACAGGTTCCATAACTAATATTTATATGCCTTCGCCATCAAAATAAGACCTCTGTCAATGCCTTTCCACTTTAAATCTGTACATTTTATATTTCTCACCTTTGCCTATATTTGCTTTTTGCAGCGCTATTTTCAGCTGTTCCTCAACGGAATCAACGCCTTCAAGGTCAGGAAGCAGGAGTCCCTTTTTATACCCACTTTCCACAATTACTCCATATTCTTTTACATCCAGCTGACTGGTATATTCTATAGGTTCAGGCTTGCCTAATACATCTACTGAGTAAACAAGCTTTTCAAGCTCATCCTTTTCCACCGGATAGAACCTCGGATCCTGAGTTCCGGATTGAATAGCATTTCTGATAATTTCCTCAGCAATGCTTTCCTCTGTAGGTTGAATAGTACCGATGCATCCTCTCAATTCACCGTCTTTTTTTATGGACACAAAAACTCCTGCTCTATTGTTTTTCAATTCTTTATTTGTATTTGGCGGAACTTTGATTTTATCTCCATGCAATACGTAGTTTTCCAGAGACTGACGTGCCAGCTGTACATATTCATCTTCTTTTTCACGAATATGCTTTATTCTCTTAGCCTCCAGCTCTGCTACATCGAATATTCTTTCGCCGCTTTTTTCTCCTGCATCAATTTTAACAGTGCCATATCCGACACCAAAAGGTCCTTCATAAGATAGTACTTCGGCATTTATTTCAAATCCATCAAAAGCACCTAATAGTATTTCAACAGAACGCAATCCGCATTCTCCGGCGCTATTGGCCAAAGATGTGTCGATGGAAAAAATCCCTTCAACATCACCTTTACCCAGCAAATCCATCAAAATCCCGTCAAATATTTTACCGGACGGATGATAACCTGCCGGCGCGTCCTTTGTAAGCTTGTGCGATAAATCGCCGCTGGCAATTAAAACAGTATTTCTATCGGATTTTTCAATGCATGAATATAACACCTTACCAAAATTATATAGTTCACTTTGGGAAAGTAGTCCATATGTAAGATGGACCAGCTTATACTGCTTGTACTCTTTTTCAACAAAGTAGAGGGGCACCAAAGCACCGTGATCTAAATTGCCTTCCAAGCCATACTCATCTAATCTGTCTTTATCCATTAAAACAGCAGGGATGCCTTTTGACCATGCCTCGCCATCTATTTCACCGGCTAATTCAATATCATTTTCCTTTTCTATTATAATATTTTTTGCTCTGAACTGACCAAAATCGCCCTTTAATACAGGAGAGCCCATAATGGAAATCGCATCCCTGAATAAAGTTCCATGGGGACTTATTATTATGATAGTATCAGGTCTTTTTTCAGCAATATCACAGGCAATCTTGTCCATAGCCTTCACTGTATTTATTATCTTTGACTCTTCTCCCCGCCCAATTTCAGGTATAATAATAGGCGGATGGGGCATCAGATATGCTCCTAATACCTTTCCCATATAAAAACCTCCCTTATTTAGCCACTGCGTGGCAGTATAAGTAATTGCCTGGTTCTTAAATTATGCTTCGCATCCGTGTATCGTTTATCGGAATCAAATAATAGATAATTGATAACAAATAATAGTTTAGGTAGATTTTCTTCAGGAAAATCAAATAATTTAATTATAGTTTTGTGAAGCGAAGGTTTCCTTAACTCTTATCTCTTATTTTTATCTATTATCTATTATCTATTTACTAAAATCTATACTCTATACTCTATTCCCTATTAACTATATATCTTATCCCTTTCCTTGGGGGGTTATTTGTAACCTCACAATATCTTAACAATCCGTCATAAATACATTGTGCAATTAAATATTGGTAGCTTTCTTGTTTTAACAGCTCTGCTTCTCTGGGATTTGATAGAAATCCGCATTCAATAAGGACTGTAGGGACTTTTGTATTCTTTAATAATAATATATCACTTTTTTCCTTAATTTCACGTCTGTTACCATCATTTATTTTTTGCAGAAACATACTTTGTATTTCCTTTGCCAAAACCTCACTATCTTCGGATTTACTTGGATAAAAGGTTTGTGCCCCAAAGCATGCATCGTCCGGAAAGCTGTTAAGATGAATTATTATAACAAAATCCGGATTTTCACGTTCAATAATTTGTTTTCTGTTAATCAAATCCTGCATTTTCTTGCTTCGAATGGTTCCTTCATTAGAGTATAACCCCGCATCTTCTTCGCGGGTCATGACTACGTCCCACTCGTTGTCTTCAAACAATTGTTTTAATTTAAAAGAAATATCCAGATTTATATGGCTTTCCAATGTACCATCCTTGGCTACCGCACCGCCGTCTATCCCTCCATGACCGGGATCTATTACAACTTTACTTGCATTTGTTATTTTTAACACCTGCATAATGGCAAATCTGTTTAAGCAGAATGCCAGCATGAGTATAATTAAAAAGATAAGTAAAATGAATATATTTTTACGAATAACAACGATCATAAAAAAATCCCCCTATCTTCATATATTTTATTCATTTCAAATAGAATTATGAAAAATAAAGGGGGAATAAATGCTGCGCATATTTCTCAGGTCTCTGGTCTCTGGTCTCGGGTCTCAGGTAATTAGCTTTTGTCCAAAGTCCCGAAAGATGAAAGATGACAGATGAGAGATGAAAGTTTACGTAGAAATTTTGCTTTCAGCAAAATTTCTTCCTTATCTTTCAGTTGGCAGTAGAAATCTACAATTCAAAGATTTGTGATTTCCTTGCATAAGTTCGCCGACTATTGTTTCACAAATAGGGCGAGCTAGGATCAATTTTCAGTTTTCAGTTGTTACCAGTTCTGGACGCCGGACTTCGGACAAAATCACTAATCACTAACTACTAATCACTTTTCCCGACACCTGACACCCGAGACCTGAGACCTTAAATTACTTATCTAAATACACCCTGCTTCCGGTGGCTCTTTTTTGTTTTTGATATTTTCCTCTATATGGATTTAATGCCACTTCATCTAATTGGGCAAATACAAGCTGACACAACCGCCTTCCTGCCGTCAGCTTAATAGGAAGCCTGTTAGCATTATATAACTCTAAGGTTATTTCACCTTCAAACCCGGGATCCACCCATCCGGCATTTTGAATAAAAAGTCCTATACGTCCTATAGAACTCCTTCCTTCTACAAAAGCGGTAAGGTTGTCAGGCAGCTTTATATATTCCATGGTTGTTGCCAACAGAAAAGAATTGGGCGGAATAATCACTTCATCACATGTAAATTCCACGTATTTTATTTCCTTATCCAAGGTCATGGATTCAACAGTGTTTTCATCTACCTTAAGAAAATGCCTTCCCAGTCTTAAATCTACGGACGCAGGCTGAATCTGCTCTTCCGTCAGAGGATCGATTTTCAATTCTCCGCTGGCTATCATTTTTTTAATGGTACCGTCAGATAATATCATGTTACACCTCTCTTATATCATATATTATTCCTTTAATCTTTTTTCTAAACGATGATTGATAATATCCAATACAACAGCGATGGTCGGTGCGCCAAAAAACATACCCACAACACCAAAAAGCTGGCCACCTAAAATTATGGAAAATATTATCCAGACAGGACTCACTTTAAGAACATCTCCTACAACCTTAGGGGTTAGGTAAAAAGCATCTATCTGCTGTAAGAGTAATAAATATAGGAATACCCAAAGCCCCAGCCACGGTGAAATCAATGCAACCAATACGCCGCCAACTACTTCTCCGACCAAAGGTCCGAAGTAAGGTATCATATTGGTAACACCAAATATAACACTGATCAATAATGCATACGGACTATCAAGTATAAGGAGTCCTATAAAGCATAAAACTCCTAATATGGCAGATGCCAATGCTTTGCCTAATACATATTTGATAAAA
>JAAYPU010000152.1 GCA_012519645.1 Clostridiales bacterium
TCATGACACAAATTGATAGTTAAAACTCCACGATGTTATGGAACAAGTTAACCATTAAAAGACTCCACGATGTCATGGCACATAACAACTAATCACTAATCACTATTCCAAAGACCTGACACATATAACAGGGGGTTTATATGATTCGCAGAGATAAGATAAACTATTATCTGGATATTGCAGAAGCCGTTTTAGAACGGGGTACCTGTATTAGAAGAAACTATGGTGCTATTATTGTTAAAAATGATGAAATTATTTCCACAGGTTATACTGGTGCACCCAGGGGTCGAAAAAATTGCATAGACCTTGGAAGCTGTATCAGAGAACAAATGCAAATTCCAAGAGGACAGATGTATGAAAAATGCAGATCGGTTCATGCCGAAGCAAACGCTTGTCTGTCTGCTTCCAGAAGAGATATGATAGGGGCGACCTTATTTTTAGTAGGAAAAGAAAATGAATCTCAAGATTTTGTCCAATATGCAGATTCATGCGCCATGTGCAAAAAGCTTATTATTAACTCAGGCATAGAAAAGGTTATTATTCGTGATACAAAACAAACCTATAGAATCATTGAAGTAAATGACTGGGTAGAAGAAGACGATTCACTGACCGAGGAAATGGGATACTGATATGTTCCTTCGGAACAGTGTGATTATACTCCTTCGGAGTAGTGTGAATAGCTCCTGCGGAGCAGCGTGAGTAATAAAACGAACTGAGAACTGAAAACTGAAAACTGATAGTTTAGGTTGAAATTTTGCTAAAGCAAAATTTCTTCATTCTCTTTTATTTGTCAAATGTCAGTTATCAGTTCGATACCTGACACCAGAGACATCTCCTTTGGAGTAATTAGATATAAGATTTATGGTTGATATTTTTCATTTAGAAAAATATCTTCCTTATCTTTCAGTTGGCAGTAGAAATCTATGAATAAAATTCATGATTTCCTTGCATAAGTTCGCCAGCTATTTGTTTCACAAATAGGGTGAGCTAAGATCAGCTATCAGTTTTCAGTTGATACCCTAACCACTAACCACTAATTACTAATCACTATACCTAATACCTTGAATTATTAAATTTGTGTATCGGGACGTCCTTGTATTGCTTTTTAAAATGGTTTTGATAAAATAAGTTCAGCAGAATTTTGAAGCTTGGAGGAAAAATTTAATGCTTGAATATATACTGATTTTTTTAATAGCGGCAGTTATTTCCATGCTTTGTACTCCTTTGGCAGTGAAGCTTGCTTTTAAAATAGGTGCCATTGATGTACCTAATGATGAAAGAAGAGTGCATAGCAAACCCATTCCGCGATTGGGAGGAATTGCTATATATTTTGGCGCCGTTATCAGCATAATAATAATTTTGCCTTTTACCAAGGAGTGGGCAGGCGTTCTTATCGGCGGCACCTTGATTTTAATCACAGGTATTCTGGATGATATGTACAAGCTATCGCCAAAGCGTAAACTTATATGTCAAACTGTCGGTGCTATGGTTCTTTATTTTTTTGGAATCCAGATAAACTTTATAGGAACACCGTTTAGTGAAGGATATGTATTTTTTCCAGAAGTGATAAGCTTTATTGTTACAATCATATGGGTTGTAGGGATTACAAATACTATAAACCTTATAGATGGTTTAGACGGTCTTGCTGCAGGCGTTGCTGCCATAGCGTCGATTTCTTTAGCTTATATTGCTTATATGAATCAAAGACCTGATGTTGCACTTTTTACTTTGGCCA
>JAAYPU010000153.1 GCA_012519645.1 Clostridiales bacterium
CAATTAAGAATTAAGAGTTAATGTAAAAATCCTTCGAATTGAAGGATTTTTTCTATTATATTATTCTCAACCATTAATTTAGTATATTTTTGAGTAATTTGATAATTTTTTATTCATCAATCATTTCAAAGATATTTTGGGGGTTTCTGCATTAATAAGGATGCTTGTTCAAAAATTATCATTCAAAAAATTCTTAAAATACTATAGAATATAAATATGAATAAGAATAGTATAAAAAAATCAGTGATTGTAAAATTTAAGGGGGAAATGCTTTGGACAAAACAATGAGAGCAAAATGCGAAAAATATTGCAGACATCTTGCAGGTTTATTAAACGTGGAATGTGCATATATTGAAGTTTCTGAAGAATCCAGGCTCTCTTCATTAGAAAATCCAAATCGATTTTGTGCCAATTGCATTTATGAAAAGCGAGATGAGCTTAAAACCCATATGTACGGCTGCAAAGAAGCATATCGCTGGAATGGCAAATATATCTATTATTGCCCGTTAGGACTTGTATTTGTTTCTGCTTCCATCACAAATGAAGAAGGACATTTGATTGGGGGTATTTTACAAGGCCCTATGATTATGGGAGAATTGATGGACACGCTCCATGTTATGGAATATAAATCCATGTGTGATGATGTCTCCAAGCTGCCTTTGCTTACACCGTCACAGGTTACAGATCTATCGGAAATATTAGCTTCAATAACTTGCGAAATTTCAGGCATTTACGACAATAAGGAAGACACTGAATTTTTCAAGCAGGAAGAACTGCTGAATACACTTTATGACGTGAAAGAAAAGTACTTTTCTTCAGATGCAGGATATGAATATCCTATTGAATTAGAAACCAATTTAAGACGACATATCATAAACAGCAATAAGGAAGGCTTTCAGAAGTTATTAAACGAGATGCTTGGGCATATTTACTTTTCCAGTGTTTTTGATTTAAAAGAAATCAAAATGCGAGTATTAGAATTAATTGTTATAATTTCGCGTGCCGCAATACAGGCAGGTGCGGATATCAGGGAAATGTTTTCTTATAGCGAAAATTGTATTGAAGAAATCAATGAGATCAGTTCAATGGAAGAATTCAATGTTTGGCTTGTAGGGATAATGAATCGTTTTATAAATGCTACTTTCAATTTTGCAGCAATAAAACATGCGGATATCATATATAAAACAATTGAATATATAAGAAATAATTATTACAAAAAAATGAGTTTGGATGATATTGCCAATCATGTTTATATGAGCAAGGCGTATTTGAGCAGTGTTTTTAAACAGGAAACAGGCAGCAATATTTCCGCATATATCAATAAAATTCGTGTGGAAAAGAGTAAATTTCTTTTGTTAGATGATAAGTTAGGATTAGCTGAGGTTGCAATTCTTTGTGGTTTTGAAAACCAAAGCTATTTTACAAAAGTCTTTAAAAGCATAACGGGATGCTCGCCTAAGAAGTATCGTGACAGCAGAGGGAGTTATGTTGAAAAGTATAGTACAAAAAAAATATGATAATATTTTATAAATATATATCTTTTATCATTTAAAGTGTATTATTAAATTATAAGTAAAACGAAAGGAGAAAAATGATGAGTATTTTACAGGAAATCAGTACATATTTACAACAGGGAAGAGTGCCAATGGTTAAAGAGCTTGTGCAAAAAGCGTTAGAAGAAGGCATCGACCCTAAAACGATTCTGGAAGAAGGCATGCTGCAAGGTATGGACGTTATCGGAGGAAAATTTAAACGAAATGAAGTTTTCGTACCTCAGGTACTGATAGCAGCCAGGGCAATGAATGCAGGCGTAGAGGTATTAAAGCCGCATTTGGTAGCTTCAGGAGTTGAACCTGCCGGAACAGCTATAATCGGAACAGTAAAGGGCGATTTGCATGATATCGGTAAAAATCTGGTTAAAATGATGATAGAAGGCAAAGGC
>JAAYPU010000154.1 GCA_012519645.1 Clostridiales bacterium
TATCTTTTTCAAGTATAAAATGAGTAAGCTGAGATTCCGTAACAGGAGTACCAAAGGAATTTAATATATGAAGTAAAATAATTTTATATTCTGCAACTTTTTCGGTGTTTTCTCTAAGCATTTTCAGACTCCTAGCTTGATTGATTTAAGATTTGATTTATTAAATTATATCATACAATAAGAAAGTGGAGAAGTTAAGTCTCCACTTAATTATTTATGCTTTACCTGCTAGGCTTCTTTCAGCGCTCTCTACGAGTCTTTTAGTCATATATCCGCCTACATAACCATTCTGTCTTGAAGTGAGGTTTCCTTTGTCAACGTTTGCATAGTTTGCCAGTCCCAGCTCATTTGCTATTTCAGTTTTCATTTGGTTTAAAGCTGCACGAGCTTCAGGTACTACTGCATTATTGTTTCTTGCCATTGCACTTCCTCCTTTCAAAAGATTTTTGAAATACATTTATAAATAATCAGATTAAAATTTTAATCTGTTAGTAATAATTTGTCCCAAAATGTTAGAAATATTGATGACAGTTTTATGAAATCAAGACAATAAAAACACA
This sequence comes from Clostridiales bacterium, assembly GCA_012519645.1. Lineage (GTDB taxonomy): Bacteria > Bacillota > Clostridia > Peptostreptococcales > JAAYPU01 > JAAYPU01. The sequence goes on from JAAYPU010000154.1 coordinate 561, forward strand.
TATAGAAATAATTTTCATTTATGATTTTAAAGACGTTAAAGTAGAAATTCGTAGTATTTTGGGATATAATATTTTTAGCTTACTAAAGGGGGATTGCAAAAAATGCTTTTAAATAAGACATCCGGTTTTGCTCTAATTATTATTTTTTTATTGCTTATTTTTGCTGGCTGTTCACAAAACATTGAAACTGTTGGTAACATTGATAATGATATTCAGGAAAAACCGCTGCCAATTGAAGAAACAGCTAATGAAGAAGAAATGACAGTTAATGAAGAAGAAACAGAAACAGAAATAAATTATCAAAAAATAAAACCAAATGAAGCCGGAGAAATAATGGTATTAATGTATCACAATATAGGAAAAGAAGAAAAAGATTGGGTAAGGACTGCAGAAAATTTCAGAAAAGACCTTCAGGCATTATATGATAATGGTTACAGGCCAATAAGCTTAAAAGATTATGTGACCGGCAACATTACTACTGAAGCCGGATTTTCTCCGGTGGTCATAACATTTGATGATGGCTGGCAAAATCAATTTAATATTTTAGAAAAGAATGACGACGGTTATATTATAGATTCAGACTGTGCAGTCGGCATTTTAATGGATTTTCATGAAAGCCATCCTGATTTTCCGTTGGAAGTAACTTTTTTTATCAATAATAATGTTCCTTTCGGGCAAAAAGAATATTTGGAATATAAATTGAACTTTATTGTAGAAAATGGCATGGATATTGGGAACCATACAGCTTCCCATATAGATTTAAAGGGAAATGTTGATAAAGAAAGAATAAATAAAGAAATATCTGCTGTTAAAGAAATGGTGGAGAATTATGTTGATGGGTATGAAGTTAACGTATTGTCCCTGCCGTTGGGCCATTGGCCGAATAATGATGGACTGAAAAAAGCAGTAATAAAGGAAGAAAATTTATATGAAAATATAGGTATAGTTCAGGTTGGCTGGGATCCGTACAAGTCGCCCTTCAGCGCTGATTTTAATCCTCATGCTATCCATAGAATTCATGGAAGCGACCTTAAATCCCATACTGACGGATTTGGAGTATATGATTGGATGGCTTTTTTAGAAAAAGGAACACGATTGAAATATGTTTCTGACGGAAATCCTGACAAAGTAACTGTTCCTGAAAAATA
>JAAYPU010000155.1 GCA_012519645.1 Clostridiales bacterium
GATTTGTGCTGACGAGCACAGTTTGTCATTCGGGGTGAAAAATAGGTTAAAACCGTTGGTACTGTAAGCGTTGCGGAGACGAGCAAAGTTGTGTAAATTCGAGCAAACTTGTTTGTAAATCTACATAGTAGAAAAAAGAAAAAGTACAAAAAAATAGAGGAAATTAAAAAAATCTGTTTCACCTTTCTAAAATCATTTCAAAATTAATTCCACATAATAAGAGTCAATTTTCTTTTCATCATTCTATTGAAAACACCTATATTGCGCGTTAAGATGACATCCAAGAGGGAAATGAAAGAAAGGATGATTTATGTGTCTAAGCGCGATAATAGTTGGTCAATGGCAAAATATCAAAGATTTTTAAAAGAAAATAGGGGTACTGGAGAACTGGCAGGTTATAAGCCGTGGCTCTGTATTCAAGACTTTCCCTCCAAGGGCAGGGCGTCACGCATAAAAGGGTGGAAGACTAATTGAATACATCACTTTTTCTCTGATTTACAGACTCGTTACTTCTATATGTTTGAGTGGAACGATGAGGTATTAGATATTAGGGAGCATTACCCGCTATTAGACTTGCCTGAGGTTGTAAAAAATAACGAAGATTTAAAGCAGGACTATTTTAATAAGCAGGACCCACCGTATGTTTTGACCACAACATTTCTATTAACATTAAAAGATAAGCAGCAGATTGCAATAGAAGTGAAATTGTCAGCAGACCTACAAAAAAAATCAGTTTTAGAACGGCTCGAAATCCAAAGGAGATATTGGGAGGCCAAAGGAGTTAACTGGTGGGGTGTTATGACCCAAAAAGAGATACCTACTGTAACGGTTAAGAACATAGAATGGATACATCAGAGTTTAGATACATATGAAGAACGGGGACTTACGAGAGAAAAACTACAGCATTATTCTGAGGTCATGATTAATAAGTTTAGCACTTGTAATCATTCAATAAGAAAAGTAACTTCTGATTTTGATAAAGAAAATGATATAGAAGTAGGCACTGGACTTTACATATTTAAATACTTACTTGCCAGCAAACGAATCCGGGTAAATATGAATGAACCTATTGATATAGCAAAAAGTAATCCAGACATTTCTATTATTGAATGGGGTGAAAGATATGCTTCCAATCAATAGTATTATTTTATATGAGGATGAGCAGGGTAAAAACTTCGAGAGGCTTCTATATGTATATGGTGATGTTGGCTATTTCATTGATATTTATGGCAACTCTATGCCACGGCCTAAACGAATGTCAAATATTCAGTTAGGGTTAGATGATGGGGTAACAACTATATTAGATATCGAACCATTTGTTATCACATTAAATGAAGAAGATATACTGCCAAAGCATAGGGCAATACGAGATAAGGCTTATAATGCTATAAAGAATATAATTATTATCGAACCTGATATTTACCTTGCAACTGAAAGAGCCAAACTTGTGAGGGAATTTGCAGCGGGCATTCACGAAACAACTGTTATGAGATACTTAAAAAGGTTTTGGCAGCGTGGTATGCACAAAAATGCACTGCTTCCTGACTATTATAACTGTGGAGGAGAGCAAAATAGTATTTTAAACAACAATGCTTTTCCCATTACTGCTGAAGTAGTAAAAATTTTTAATGCTGCTCTTAATCGATTTTATTATAACTCTTCAAAGAAGACATTAACGCGATTAAGTCTATATAATGGTGTAAAAAGGAGTTGAGCCAAAGCTCATACCTCGGTAAAATATAGTTGCTAAACAAATACCAAACCGAGGAGGATGAACCATGGCTCAGTTTAATATTACTATAAC
>JAAYPU010000156.1 GCA_012519645.1 Clostridiales bacterium
ATTCAAATATATCTACGTGGTATCTTATTCCTGATGATCTTTGGGATAGAGTCCCTATAATGGCAGGCTTAAAAGATGATGGACGTTCTATTGACTATACTTTAAGTCAAATTTTAGCAAAGCAAGCAGCAGGAAAAGATATAAAAAAGTTTATTAATATTCAAACAACCTGGGGATTTAGCAAAACATTAAATGTTTTATTAATACATCAAGGAAAAACACAACAATGGAAGGATACTTTTACCGTACCGGCACTAGCTGGAAGCAAGACCTTAGAAGTGGTTGTCAGCACGCCTTCATACAACTATTATATTGAACCAGGTGAATCATATATCGATATTCCGGTTACTGTTACCGGATCCATCAGACCGCAAGAAGATTATTTATCATCATACATAGATAAATATTGGACAACCTTTGAAGGGGTTCAAAGAGAAGGAGAACAAAGCACCTATATAAAGCGAATTTTTAAATCGCAGATTGGAGAAGGTTCAAAGCTGTATACCTTAACGGGCGAAGCAAAAATCCAATCTGTTTTCCCTAACGACTCACCAATAACAAAGACAGGTTCTACAGAAGTACAAGTGACTGTTAAAGAAGAAGATAAACTAAACGTCATATTAAATGTTCCAGGTACAGCTGCCATTAGCCAACAATACATCGTCTCTGATAATTCGTTTATCCCTGATGGGAAAACAATATCTTTTTCAATTCTCACTAAAAAAATAGGTTATTCAACTCCTGAAGAAGTAGATGGATGGGATAAAAATACGAAAAGTATTAGTCAAAGTCATCCTGTTAAAGCAACAATCACCTATACTCTTACCATTATGCTTAATGACGGACAGATAGATTCAGATACGAAGAGTATAGAGATTACAGATAATAGATCCGTAGATGCGACAGCAAATCTTTTTTTAGATCCGTATACCTATGAAGGACACCCTGCTTATGCCTATGATGAATCTATCTTTGATGTAGAAGGTGAAACCTATTACGCTTCACAAGCCTATGAAACAGGACTTGCAGAAAATGATTTTGATGTACTGGAAAGCACACCGCATAGTATTGAAAGATTAAGCGATACCACAGCTAAAATAACTTTTCAGAACAGGGGCTATTACAATGTACGGCTTGATGTATTCACCCAGGACGGCAAAAGACTTTTTGACATAGAGCCTATAGAAGTAAGGAGAACGCCGTATATAGAAGATAATCTTGGGGGTACACAAAAAGAAAACAGAAAGCAGATATTAAACCTTTCTGTTGCAATAAAGCCAAGTAATCCTATTACAAACTTTTGGGTAGAGATAGAAGATACTGAAACAGGGGAGAAAGTTCATGTTGTATCTTCTAAAAATAATTCTGCAACTATTAAAACGAGGGATATAATATCTTCTTCTACTGCTTACTATCAAAATTACACCTTGGAATTTTTAACAAAGAACACGACAGAGAAGGTATATAAATATACGGCTTATGTAAGAGATTCCAAAGGAGATACAGATACGGTATCAGAAACCTTTACTGTTTATCCCGACTTACCACCAACGGTACAAATAGATATGTTAGATAGCTTCATACGAAAGCCAGACAGTAATATTGCAGAAATTATCGCTGAAGACGGTACTATCAGTTCCGATGGCGATCAAGTGGAAAGAACTTGGAGAATACGTATAGATACAAATAATAATAATGTTTGGGATTCAACCGAGCCTTTAGAAGATATGTCAGCATATAATATGAAGGATCTATCGTTTGGATCAGGGCAGAAGGTGTCATTTGAAAAAACCGGTGTCGGATTAGTCAGGATAAGACTTGATGTCAAAGAGGTTTGGCTTGAGCCGACATTAGAGGAATATGTAACTGATGCAGACAGAAAAACCGGAGTAACAACAAAGGATGTTGTTGTTAATAATATTGCACCAATGGTTAGTTTAAAGCCAATAGATACTTATCCTGTAGATATGCTCATAGTTACGACACCTAAAGACTATAATCAGGCAGTTTCTAGAAAAAACGAACTGGAAGCAAAATTTATTGAAAACGGAATAGACGGCAAAATCACAATAAAAGCCATAGACCAACCAAATAGCTTAAATAATATAAGTTTTTTAAACCAAAAATCGGATACATTAACTTATGATAGCAATATATGGAATAAAAATGTTATATCTATAGATAACATTAATAATTACAGGGTAAGAGCATCTTCTTTAAAGGTAGAGAGCGGTAAGGTCAGAAATGTGCCTCCTTATATTATTGAAGCATTTAACAATGAGACAAACGCTTTAAAATGGAGTTACACTATTAATGAAGAAAATTTTAATTTAAGCACAGATAATGAGAATAAATATCTTTATTTAATATTCTCAGATAAAACAATTCTATTGGATAAAAGCACAGGAGCTTATATAGTGACTATAGAATTTAAGATTAATGGAAGTATATATAATACAGACAGGTATTTATATATATTTAATAGGGATGGGATATTTAAATATGACAAAAACAACAGCCAGCTTATCAAAATCCATGATTCAGCTACCGACATTACAAGGATGATAAACGGCAAAGTTCAGTTTGTAACTCCGGATAAAGAAACAAATACAGTATTCAGGGGTATTTTTAATTTAGAGTCGGAAGAATTGAAAAAAGAATATATTAAATTGCCTAATTTATTAGATAAAATTAACAATGCTCAATATATAAGCGGAAAGTCCGGAGCAGGAGAATATTATACATTAGATATGGATAATAAAGGTTTAGCTTTGTTAGTTCAAAATTCAAGGCTTTATCCTGACAGTTTAGATGGCAGAAGATATTATGTAATATGTTCAGATAATAATATTTTAAAGGTTATAAATATACCGGCAGGATCAACAATGCCACTTAATTGGCGTGAAGGATTTGTACTGAATGAAAAAGGCGAAGCGGTAGCTGTATATAGTGGCCGAGGTGAGCCTAATCATGATATTGATAGGTTATATGTAAATGTTTATGACATATATTCTTCAAGAGTTTCAATCGTTCCAGGAGGTTATTATTTGCATGATGGTTCAAGTGGCTTAACTCCGTTATGGGCTAAAAATGTTACAAAGCAAAACTGTATTTATGTATTAACGGATGCTCGTAATGCTTATATTAGCAGTATATCAAATCGGGGATATAAGATAAATTTAAATGATTTTTCTCAGAGTGACTACAGTGGTTTATCTGAAATAGGTGTAAGCAGTAATGAAGAATATTATCGTGATTCAGATTTATATTTTTTGGCTATGCATGTTCTAATAAATTCTGATAGCCAAACCAGGAAAATAAATATATTAAAATATCTTCAAACATTAGAAGATACTTTAGAAAGAACTATTACAAAAAATATGAATTTCAGAGAAGAAGCTCAAAAATATGTAGTAGTAATGGATGATGTTTATGTGTCTGATAAAACATATATGCAAGGTATTATAAATAAGCTTAAAAACCAGGGTGTTAAATTTATATTTGCGGGAGACAACCTTATTTCCAATGCCGGCAATTATGGTGATTTGATTTATCAGGCTGTTGGAGGGGTAAAACTGGAATATGGTTCCGATATGAGCGAAAATTTTGATTCTGTTTCTTCATATGTAATATCTGAAAAGGCAAAAATAGCACATGTCGGTGAGATTTCGATCCCAGGCTCGGGCAGTGTCAGATTAAGAAAAAATATGCCGTTAGAGCCGTCGACAGTTTATGAGTACGAATATGATATTAAGTATTTAAAGGATTTTACAAATAAGAATATAAATATTTTATCAACTACATTTTCACAGGTTGATAATCTTAATTACGGATTTTCAACCTTGCCTACCGGTGCGATTGTCGGGAATCCTGCAAGTTCGTGGTATTTAAAAGATGTTTTTTACGAGGATTTTCAGGATAAAAATTTACATTCCTTAATAACGCCCAATGATGGTTTAAGATGGATAAACGGAGTGTATGGTAGATCACCAATTGTACCAAGCGGATATTATACTGTTGGCGGTGGCGGTTCCTTTTATATTAACATGGAAAAAGACGGGATTGTAACTTTTGATTATTATACATTTGTAACTTCAACGGGCAGTGAATTAAATCCAAATTATTATTTTGCTATATCAGTAAATGGAAATCAAATATTAAAAAGGCCAGGCAGGGGAGTTAAAGAAGGAAAAATATCGATCTATCTTCCGAAAGGGAACAATCTTATAGGATTAAGCCAAGTCAATTGGAATAATGATGTAGAAAACCCCTTAATTATGTGTATAGATAATTTAAAAGTACAATATTTAGTTCAAAATTCTACGGTATCAGCAAGGGATGAAGGAAAAACACCATCTTCAGTCATCAAGAACGTAAAAGCAGGAGAAGTATATCATGTTAAGGATACAATCAGAGTACCGGGAAACCCGAGCAAGCTATTAAGAATACCTAATGGTATTTATCAACAAGAAAATTTTTCAGATACAAATTTGGAAGCTTTTATGTCTTTACCCAGTTCGCTTTATAACCGCAGGCAAACATTTGCAGTTACGAGTGGCACGGCATACAGCGAAGGGGGGAGAGCTAAATCAAGTTTATGCAGAGAAGGAATATTTAACGTTAATGTAAATATCCCGGAAGGAATGAATGCTTATTTAACATTTGATGTAAGGGCAGTTGCTGATACAACATATTATATTAATTCTCCCCTGGACAGAACTATTTATAAATATAAAAGGGTTTATGATTATGACGGTGATTATTATGAATTAATTCCAACATCGGCATCAACATCAGATAATAATTGGAAAACTGTAACTATTCAATTAGAGAACGGTGATAACGGAATTTATATTCCTAAGGATTATGAAAATTCTTACCAGGGAGCTATGCTTGCCAATGTATATGTAGATAATATAAAAATAACATACACAGGAATGACTACAAGTTTAGATAATATGTTCTATCCGATATCAAAATATACCGGAAATACTCAAATAGACTTGTTAATAAGCGATACCGGTACATTGGATGCAGAAATATCGAATTTTAAGCTTTATCAGGTTATTGAAGGAAAAAAATATTTAGTATTAAAAGAAGATTTTATAGACTTAGATAATTTCAATAATACCTGGACAGTATATAAAACCAATGCAAATATAACTCTTTCAGCAAAGAGTCAGTTAATTGAAGAAGAAAAGATGCCTATGGTTTATAAAAAAGGTCAGCTTGTTGCCTATAACATCTATTATGATGATTATGAAAGCGATCCAAGCAAGAAACAATATTGGCAATATACGCATACACCTTTTAATGACGGGCTGCATCCGGATAA
>JAAYPU010000157.1 GCA_012519645.1 Clostridiales bacterium
GCTTATCGTCTTTATGTTGATAATTTAATGAATAAATATGTTATTAGTGATGAGCAGAAAAATATTATTAAACAAAAAATTATGGATAATCTGGTTGAATTGGATAAAACAATAGAAAAGGCATCGTCACTTTTGTCTCAGCTGACTAATTTAACATCTTTTGCTATAACGCCTAAAATAGATGAAAATAGGCTTGAGTATATAAAACTTATTCCCATTGACCAGCAAAGCGTCTTGCTTATGATCGTTACTGAATCGGGCAATGTGAATAATACAGTACTTAAGCTTGACCATGCATATACAGAAGAAAATTTAAATATCTTATCAAAAGTATTGACATATAACTATAAAGGCAAATCCCTATCCACAATAATTAAGATGGAAATAATCAAGACTTTCGAAGATGATATTGAAACGATGCATAAAATTATGCAAAATGTAATGCCTAACTTCTTGCATACTTTAGAGAATATGCTCAATGTTCATTTGTATATGGATGGTTTGACTAATATTTTTTCACTGCCGGAATACTATAATATTGATAAAGCAAAAGAATTTCTGGAAATATTAAACCAAAAAGAACATTTTACAGAGGTGCTGATAAATAGGGAAAATGGCGTAGTAATAACCATTGGTCAGGAAAATAAAGATTCAGAATTAAAGGATTGCAGCCTGATTACTGCAACCTATAGTATCAATGGAGAAACTGTAGGAAAAATTGGCGTTATCGGACCAACACGAATGAAATACAGCAAGGTTACTTCCATAGTTGAATATATGACGGAAAACTTAAGTAATGCTTTTAAAATAAACAGTAAAGAATAGTTAGGTGGTGTGTTATGAAAAATGAAAAGAATTTAAATAATGAAGAAATAAATATAGAAAAGGAAGCATCTATCGAAGAAGCTGAAGTGACAGCAGAAAAATCAGATTATGAACAGCTTTTAGCAGAAAAGAATGAGCTTAATGAAAAATATTTACGATTAGCTGCAGATTTTCAAAATTATAAACGAAGAACTGAAAATGAAAAAAAAGAAGTATTCAACTATGCTAATGAATCTATTATAACAGATTTTCTGGAAGTGATAGATAATTTGGAAAGGGCAATAAATAGTGCAGGTAAGGAAGATTCTCTTCTTGATGGGATCCGGATGGTACATAAGCAGTTAATGGACATTCTTACAAAATACGGCTTAAAAGAAATTGAATCAGAAAACTGTCAATTTGACCCCAATTTTCATCATGCAGTAATGAGAGCAAAATCCGATGAAAGTGACAGCAATACGATAATCGAAGTATTTCAAAAAGGATATACTTTAAATGGTAAGGTTATTCGCCCCTGTATGGTAAAAGTGGCTGAATAATCGTAATCGATGTGGGTATGTATGAAGTATGCTTTGATTTCTGCATAAATAATAAAAGTATGTAATTAATAAAGAAGTATGATATTAAGGAGGAAAATAATATGGGAAAAGTTATAGGTATCGACTTAGGAACAACAAACTCATGTGTTTCAGTATTAGAAGGCGGTGATCCTGTTGTTATAGCAAATGCGGAGGGTAATAGAACTACTCCTTCAGTTATGGCTTTTGCTAAAAACGGGGAAAGATTGGTTGGAGAAACTGCTAAAAGGCAGGCAGTAACAAATCCTGACAGAACGATCATGTCTATTAAAAGGCATATGGGAACAGATTATAAAATAGAAATTGATGGGAAAGATTATACACCTCAAGATATTTCGGCAATGATATTGATGAAATTAAAAGCTGATGCTGAAAGTTATCTGGGTGAAAAGGTTACGGAAGCGGTAATTACTGTACCTGCATACTTTACTGACAGTCAAAGACAGGCTACTAAAGATGCAGGTAAAATCGCCGGTCTGGAAGTAAAAAGAATCATTAATGAACCAACTGCAGCATCCTTGGCATATGGCTTAGATAAGGAAGAGGAACATCAAAAAATATTGGTATATGACCTTGGAGGAGGTACTTTTGACGTTTCCATACTTGAATTAGGAGACGGAGTATTTGAAGTGCTTGCAACTAATGGAAATAACCATCTTGGCGGAGATGACTTCGATAACATATTGATTGATTTCATTGCAGAATCCTTTGCTAAAGAGCATGGTGTGGATCTGAGAAAAGATAAGATGTCACTTCAAAGATTAAAAGAAGCCGCAGAAAAAGCAAAAAAAGAATTATCATCCACTCAAACAACAAATGTAAATCTGCCATTTATTACAGCTACTGCTGATGGACCTTTACATTTAAATATGGATATAACAAGATCAAAATTTGAACAATTGACAGCACATTTAGTAGAAAAAACAATTGAACCTATGAAAAAAGCTTTAAAAGATGCTGGAATCACAAGCAATGATATTGATAAAGTAATCTTGGTTGGCGGATCTACAAGGATACCTGCTGTCCAGGAAGCTGTTAAAAAGATTACCGGCAAAGAGCCTCATAAAGGCGTTAATCCTGATGAATGCGTTGCAATCGGTGCTGCTATTCAAGCGGGTGTTTTGACAGGAGAAGTAAAAGATATTTTGTTATTGGACGTAACACCTCTTTCATTAGGAATCGAAACCCTTGGCGGCGTATTTACAAAATTGATTGAAAGAAACACTACTATACCAACAAAGAAGAGTCAAGTGTTTTCAACAGCTGCAGATAATCAAACAGCTGTAGATATCCATGTTCTGCAGGGTGAAAGAGAAATGGCGGCGGACAATATTACCTTAGGAAGATTCCAACTTACCGGAATTCCGCCTGCACCAAGAGGAATACCTCAAATAGAAGTAACCTTTGACATAGATGCCAACGGTATAGTAAATGTTCATGCTAAAGATAAAGGTACAGGGAAAGAACAACGTATCACTATAACAGCATCAACAAATCTTAGTGATGATGAAATAAAACGAAAGGTCAAAGAAGCTGAACAATTTGCAGAAGAAGATAAGAAAAGAAAAGAATCCGTAGAAGTTAAAAACAAAGCAGATTCATTGGTTTACGAAACTGAAAAGGCATTGAAGGAAGTCGGAGATAAAATAAATGCTTCAGACAAAGAAAAAATAGAATCTCAAGTAGAAGCTTTGAAAAAAGCAATGGAAACAGATAATATAGACGACATTAAACAAAAAACGGAAGAATTAACAAATGCATTCCATGTTTTATCACAGAAGCTTTATGAAGCCGCATCACAGCAGCAAGGTGCTGAGCAAAGTGAAAACACCGAAAAAAGACAAGATGAAAATGTAGTTGATGCAGATTATGAAGTCGTAGATGACGATGAAAAATAAAAACAGAGGCACCTAACAGGTGCCTCAAGTTTTGATTCTTATTATGATTATGAAAGAATATATTTTTGAAGTGAAAACTCTGCTTGAAGCAAGCAACAATATATATGTATAATAGATGTGCAGTATAAAAAGTGACTGAAGAGGGTGAGATATTGTCTAAAAGAGATTATTACGAAGTACTTGGAATTTCAAAAGGTGCGACAACTGAAGAAATTAAACGAGCTTATAGAAAAAAAGCGCATGAATATCATCCTGATAAAAATGGCGGAGATAAAGAGGCAGAGGAAAAATTTAAAGAGGTCAACGAGGCTTATGAAATACTGTCAGACCCACAAAAAAAGGAGCGATATGATCGTTTCGGCCATGCGGGTGTAGATCCAAGCGCCGGAGGCTTTGGCGGCGGATTCGGAGGCTTTGAGGATATATTTTCTGATATATTTGATATGTTTGGAGGCGGCTTTTCTTCCTCCGGACGTAAACGAAATGGTCCTATGAAAGGTGCGGATTTAAAAGAACATGTTACAATTACTTTTAATGAAGCCGCCTTCGGAGTTGAGAAAAACTTATCTATATACCGTCATGAAACTTGTAATGAATGTGACGGAACCGGTGCCAAGAAGGGGACTTCAAGAGTAACTTGCCCTAACTGTAATGGGAGCGGTGAAGTGAGAACACAACAAAGAACGCCTTTCGGACAATTTATAAATGTGCATCCATGTGACAGATGTAAAGGTAAAGGCACAATTATAGAAGAACTATGCGAGGTTTGTAATGGTTTAGGTAAGGTTAAAAATAAAGTAAATATTAAAGTAAAAATTCCTGCAGGAGTAGACAACGAGTCGATTATCTCTTTAAGAGGCGAAGGAGAACCGGGGATCAACGGCGGCCCCAGGGGCGATTTATACGTTTTAATAAAAGTTCTACCGCATAAGCTCTTTAAAAGAGATGGGAACGATTTAATTCTTGAGATTCCGATAACGTTCCCTCAGGCTGCTTTAGGCGATGATTTAGTCGTGCCCACATTAGAAGGGAAAATTAGTTATAAAATCCCTGCCGGAACTCAGTCAGGAACAGTATTCCGTATTAAAGGAAAAGGTATCAAACATGTCAATACAGGAAGAATGGGAGATCTATATGTAAAAATAATTGTAGAGATTCCAAAGAAGCTTACCGGTGAACAGAAAAAATTACTGCAAAAACTAGCTACGTCATTTGGTACGGAAGGCCATGAACAAAGAAAAAGTTTTATGGAAAACGTGAAAGATATATTAGGAATTTAGATTCCTAATATATCTTAAGAATTAAGAATACAAATTAAGAATTAAGGAGGAAATTTGCGCATGCAAATTTCTTTATTAATCTTTAATCTACCGGGTGAACATAGTTCGCCACTATGCCGGACTTTTGACTCCGGACTCCGGGCAAGAGACCTAATACCTGAAACTACATGGACATTAAAACTATTAATTTATTATTTAATGACATTTAACTATATATTTAACATTAATTTTCTATTAAAAATTATTATAAACCATAAATCATAAATCATAAATCTTAACTATGAATGATTAATCGACAGATTAATCATTCATATTCGGAGGTAATAATGGAGTGGATAAAGTATATTGTTGAAGTACCCGGTTATGAACACATCGACGTTTTATACGCGGTATTATTGGATTTTGGATTAGACAGTATAGAAATTGAAAGTCAGGAGTTTATGCAATTAAAGCAAGATGAAAAGGCTTGGGATTATTGCGATACAATCGAACAAGAAGGTAATCGCATTATTTTTTATTTGCAGAAAAATGATTATGGTAAACAAAGTGAAGTGAAAGCTTTACTGCTAGAATGTGCATTAAAAAATAATTTTACTATCAGTATAAAAGAGGAAATCATTTTGGAAAAAGACTGGTCGGAGGTATGGAAAGCATATTTTAAACCTATCAAAATAACAAATAGGATAGTTATTAAGCCTGAATGGGAAAATTATGAACCGTCGTCCGATAAAGAAATAATCATTGAAATCGATCCGGGGATGGCCTTTGGAACCGGAACTCATGAAACAACATCAATGTGCATAGAGCTTCTTGAGAAATATTTGAAAGATGATATGGATGTCTTGGATGTCGGATGCGGTTCCGGGATATTATCAATTGCCGCAGCTAAATTAGGGGCAAAGAATGTGACCGGAGTGGATATTGATTTAGATGCTGTGTCTGTTTCTAAAGAAAATGCAGAAAAAAATGGATTGTCTGATAAAATACATATCATCCATGGTGATTTGACAAAAGATATAGATATTAAAGCTGATATTGCTGTAGCAAATATTTTGGCGGATATCGTCATATTTCTGTCTGATTGCATTGAGAAAAACCTTAAGGGTGAGAAAATTTTTATTGCATCCGGTATAATCAGAGAAAAAGAAAGAAGCGTCATAGATGCTCTTGTTGATCATAATTTCAAAATACTTCAAGTATTGCAAAAAGGAGAATGGTCTGCAATTGCAGCACAATTATAGAAAAATGAATAGATTTTTTGTAAACAAAAAGAATATAAATGACAATAAAATAATAATTACAGATAAAGAAGATATAAAGCACCTTTCAAAGGTTTTAAGAATAAAACCCGGTGAAAAAATAGAGATTTCCGATGTCGAAGAATATGAATATATTGCCGAGGTTGTAAATATATCAAATAATCATATAGAAGCAGAAATAAAAGAAAAATCGCACTTTAATAGAGAGCCGGCTGCAAAAATTACTTTGTATCAAGGTATCCCTAAACAGGGCAAGATGGAGTATATTATTCAAAAATCGGTCGAGTTGGGTGTTTCAGAAATAGTGCCGATTTTTACGGAAAGAACAATAGTGCAAAATAAAGGCAATTTTGATAATAAGACAGAACGATGGCAGAAAATCGCTTTAGAAGCTGCCAAGCAGTGCAAGAGAGGTATAATCCCGAAAGTAAATGAGGCGCTGACATATAAAGAAATGCTTGAAGATATGGCAAATAAGGATTTAGTGTTGTTTTTATATGAAGGTGAAAAGGAGAGAAAAATCAAAACAGTATTACAAAATAATTGCGATACTAAGCAGGTTGCAATTATCGTTGGGCCTGAAGGTGGTTTTTCAGACAGTGAAGTTTTACTAGCCTCTGACAGAGGTTTTGTTTCTGTGACTTTAGGTAAAACCATATTAAGAACCGAGACGGCCGGAGCAGTGGCTATAGCATTGGTACTATATGAATTGGAAGGTTGATGTAATTGAAGAAAGCGGCAATATATACATTAGGATGCAAAGTGAATCAATACGAAACGCAGGCAATCAAGGAAAAGTTTATAGATAACGGATATGAAATAGTGCATGAAGATGATTATGCAGATGTTTATATTATCAATACATGTACTGTTACAAATTTATCTGACAGAAAGTCACGGCAATACATAAGGAGAGCGAAGAGAATAAATCCCGATAGTATTGTTATTGTTACAGGCTGTTATGCTCAGATGAGTCCTGATGAAATCGAAAAAATCGAAGATGTAAATCTAGTAGTTGGGACCAATGAAAAGAACAGTATTTTAGAATATGTTGAAATGGCACAAAATAATAATAAACTGGTTAAGGTAAAGGAATACGAGGATATCATCGATTATGAAGAAATGAAGATCCAAGGTATGGGCGAACGTACCCGTGCTTATATCAAGATTCAGGAAGGATGTAATCAGTTTTGCTCATATTGCATTATACCCTATGCAAGAGGAAATATCAGAAGCAGGGCAATGGATGATATCATTAACGAAGCAAAAACGCTCATAAGCAACGGCTATAAGGAAATCGTTATAACCGGTATCAATGCGGCGTTATATGGAGTAGACAACGGACAAGGGACATTGTTGGATGTTATAGAAAATATTGACGGACTGGAAGGAAAATTCCGCATACGTTTAAGCTCTCTTGAACCTGCTTTCTTTGATGATAAATATATTGACAGGCTGATGTCTTATAAAAAGCTATGCTCTCATATACATTTGTCTGTGCAGAGCGGCAGTAATAGAATCCTAAAAGCCATGAACAGAAAATATTCAGCTGAAGAGTTTGCTACCATAGTCAAAGTTCTGAGAAAAAGACGGCAAGATATGAATATTACTACAGATATTATCGTTGGATTTCCCGGGGAAACAGAAAAGGATTTTGATGAAACCTGCCATTTTGTAACAAAAATGAACTTTGGGAAGGTGCATGTTTTCAAATATTCAAAAAGAAAAGGGACGAAAGCCGCTGATATGACCGATCAAGTGGAAGATGCCGTTAAGAGCAAACGAAGCGATATACTTATAGAAATCTCTGATAAAGCAGCACGGAGCTTTAATGAAAAATTTATAAACAGAGAATTAGAAGTGCTCTTTGAAGCTAAAAATGAAAAAACAGGTTATTTTGAAGGGCTCACCGATAATTATATAAAGGTGTACTGTAAAAGTGATCTTGATTTATGCGATCAGTTTGCATATGTTAAAATATCAGGTATAATGGATGATGGTCTGATAGGTATATTGCCGATTAAATCATAAAAATTCTGTCTTTAAAAAATTTTTCCATAATGCTATACTCTTATTATATAATTTGGGGAGGTGAAAAAAGTGTCAGACTGTATATTTTGCAAAATTGCTTCAAAGGAAATTCCTGCAGATATTATTTATGAAGATGATAATATATTGGCGTTTAATGATATAAGTCCTCAAGCTCCTGTTCATATTTTAATTATACCTAAAAAACATATCGCTTCCGCAGATGATATAAATTATGAAGACCAGGCTTTATTAGGTGAAATCATTATTAAAATAAAGGAAATAGCAGCTAAAGCAGGGCTGATAAATGGTTATCGCATCGTAAATAATTGTGGAGAAGACGGCTTCCAAAGTGTCAAGCATTTGCATTTTCATCTGTTAGGCGGAAGAAAAATGCATTGGCCGCCAGGTTGATATTGATTATTTTTTTTAAGTGTTATATAATATTATCTGCTATAATTAACTTGCTTATTAGATAGTAGTGATGGCAGAATATTCACTGTACGGAGGGAGGGATAAATATGGCACAAGTAATAGTAAGAGATAATGAAAGTCTAGAAAGTGCATTAAAGAGATTTAAGCGTTCATGTGCAAGAGATGGAGTAATGTCTGAACTAAGAAAAAGAGAACACTATGAGAAACCCAGTGTAAAGAGAAAGAAAAAATCCGAAGCTGCAAGAAAAAAGGCTAAAAAGTTTTAATGGATGGGGGTAAGTGTATGTCTTTGAAAGACAGGCTTAACTCTGATTTTAAGGATGCTCTGAAAAACAGAGAATCCATAAGAAAAAATGTAATCAACATGGTCAGAGCAGCTATTAAGCAATACGAAGTAGACAATAGAAAAGAACTGGATGATAATGGTGTTCTGGATGTGATTGCAAAACAAATAAAAATGCGAAAAGACGCTCTTTCTGATTTTGAAAAAGGAAACAGAGCAGATTTAGTAGAACAATATCAAAGTGAAATAGATGTTCTTATGGGATATATGCCTGAGCAGCTTACAGAGGATGAAATCAGAAAAATAGTAATGGATGTTGCACAACGAATAGGTGTACAAGATAAAAAAGATTTCGGAAAACTCATGGGTGCTGTGATGCCGGAAGTAAAAGGCAGGGCGGATGGAAACATCGTAAGAAATATTGTTGATAGTATATTTAAATAAATAAAAATGACTCGTTTAAACGAGTCATTTTTATTTAGCATTCAAAAATATGCTGAATGAAGGCAGTGATTATTCATTATTGCTTCTTTTTTTGCATAGAATTATAAAGAGTAAAAACGGGGAGAAAAAAATATGGATATAGAATTGCTCTTGGATTTTTCAATTAATTTGCCGAGGGTCATATTATCGGGCAATTTTGCGATATTGGATAATGTCAACAGAATTCTATCGTTTTCCGATATAGGAGTGGTTGCAGATACCGGAACAAGATTCACCGCAGTCAATGGACATGATTTGAAGATTAAGGATTTGAAAGATAATAGATTGATTTTAATCGGAAAAATAACATCTGTTGAATTCTATACGAATAAGAAAGAGGATTAGAGGTGTCATGTTTTGAGGCTTTTTTTCAGAGGTTCCAATAGAATCAGAGTCGAGGGTTTTAAGCTGAACCAATTTCTTTCTCATTGCATTAAAAGTGACATAGAATTACAGAATATCGTAAAAAAAGACGATTTCACATTAGAGGCAACAGTCCCGAAAGACAGATACGAAGTATTAATGAAAAAAAAATATATGAATCAATTCCGAATAACCACAATAAAGAAAATGGGACTCCCTAATTATAGACGAGAGGCGATGCAAAGAAAAGGATTTGCAGTAGGGCTTCTCATTTTTCTTTACTTAATGTATTATCAATCTTTATTTATTACCGAGATTGAAGTAAAGGGGCAGGAGTCTATTGATCCTTCAATAATAAGAACATCTTTAGCTGAGATAGGTGTATTAGAAGGAAACAAGAAACCTAAGGATTTAGATAATATAAGAGAATATCTGTATGATAAATGTGATGATCTGGCATGGGTGGGTATTGAATATACAGGGAACAAAATGGTCGTAAAGATTGCAGAGAAGGCAAAGGCACCTGAAATTATTTCTTATGACATACCTTGTGATATCATTGCAAAAAAAGAAGGATATATAGAACGCGTAATAACCAAGTACGGGACCGCAAAGGTACGGGAAGGTGAATTTGTTAAAGAAGGAGATTTATTGATAAGCGGAATCGTTCAGGATGAAGAAAAAACGGCTGGAGAACCGGGAGATATACATTACATTCACGCTCTCGGAGAAATATATGCAAAAATAATTTATAGATTTAACATTACAGAGGAAAAATCGGAGATAATAAAAAACGAAACCGGAAGAACTGCCTATGGTATTAGATTAAAAATTGGTGATTTAGATATTGAAACAGGTAAAACGCATGTTACTTTCAGGGATTTTATAAGGGAAGATTTGGATATAATCAACACATTTTATCCATTTCCTATAAAGCTCTGTGTAATAGAATACAGTGAATTGGATGTTAGAGCATTAAATAGGGATGAGAATGAAATCAAAAAAAGTATTTCTTATAAAATATCAGAATGGATAGAGAAAAATATTCCAAAAGATGGAGAAATCATAAATAAAGATTTGATGTATGAAGAAGAAAGAAATATAATAAAGATAAGCGTAATGATTGAATCTATAGAACAAATCGGAAAAGAAGTTAAAATGATACCAGTATACTGATATCAAAGGAGGATATGTTTGGAAGACATTCGTAATAATAATGAAGAAATACGCATTAAAATCGATGAAACGCATCATGCAAATGAATTGTTTGGGAATATGGACAAAAATCTCAAGATAATCAACGATCATTTTAATGCAGATATTATTCAAAGGCAGGATGAAGTCATTATTAGAGGGCCAGATTCTTCTAAGGTTGGGAAAACAATAAATGAATTACTGGCAATCATTGAGTCCGGTGAAACGTTAGATACGCAAAAAGTGAATTATGTGATAGAACTTAATAAAGATGATATATCTTATGCCGATGAAAAGCTGAATAGTGATACAGTATGCATAACTCATAGAGGGAAAAGTGTTAAACCCAAAACTATAGGTCAAAAGCGTTATGTAGACAGCTTAAGAAAGAATGATATAGTATTTGGGATCGGTCCGGCAGGAACAGGAAAGACATACTTAGCTATTGCCATGGCTGTTACAGCCTTTAAAAATAAAGAAGTAAGCAAGATCATTCTGACACGGCCTGCTGTGGAAGCCGGTGAACGATTGGGATTTTTACCGGGTGACTTGCAGGATAAAGTAGACCCATATTTGAGACCGCTGTATGATGCTTTGTATGATATATGGGGGCAGGAAAGCGTTGCGAGATATAGAGAAAGAGAAATGATAGAAATTGTGCCCCTTGCCTATATGAGAGGTCGTACTTTGGACAACTCTTTTATTATATTGGATGAGGCACAAAATACCACAAGGGAACAGATGAAAATGTTCCTTACCCGTATGGGTTTCGGTTCAAAGGCTGTTATTACGGGAGATATCACGCAAATAGACTTGCCAAAAGGAAAGAATTCGGGATTAAAGGAAGCTGCTAAAGTTCTCAAGGGTATTAATGGCATTGCTTTTTCATTTTTGCAGGAAAGTGATATCGTTCGGCATCCGCTGGTTCAACGTATTATTAATGCTTATGAAAAGCATAAGACGACCGATGAGGAGTAAATGAGAGAATGAATATCCTTTTTAATGATGAAAGTTTAATAGAGAAAACCTTAATAGATAAAATATATGAAGCCGCGGAATACTGTCTGAATGAAGAAAATATAATATCCGATAATATTGAAATAAGTGTTTCTTTTGTTACTAATGAAGAAATTAAAGAACTAAATACAATGTATAGAAATAAAAATACTGTAACGGATGTATTATCATTTCCTCAATTTGAAAATGCAGAACAAATAAATGGGGATGAATCTATAATATGTCTCGGAGACGTGGTTATTTCTTTAGAAAAGGCCAAAGAACAAGCATTGGATTTTGGTCATTCCAATGAAAGAGAAATTATTTACCTTATCGTTCATAGTATTTTTCATCTATTGGGTTATGACCATATGGAAGAAGAAAAAGCTATTATGAGAGAAAAAGAAGAAAAGGTCATGAGTAAAATACGCTTGGAAAGGGTAACTATCTAATGAAAAAGGCAAGAAAACTGTTCATAACGGGTATTTTTGTTTTAACACCCCTAGTAGTTACTGTATCTATTATTACATGGTTTGTTTTAAAAATAGATGCTTTTTTTCAGAAACCGGTTAAAGCGTTGACAGGAGAAACCTTTATTGGTCTTGGGGTAATACTTACTTTAGGATTGATTTTTTTAACGGGCTTCTTAGCTACAAACTACGTAGGAAAGAAGATCATTTCAAACCTTGAAAATGCTGTTTTAAAGATTCCAATTGCAAATGTGATATATACAACGATCAAGCAATTAAGGGATACTGTTTTTTATAATAAAAGTAAGAAAGCTTTTCAAAGTGTTGTTCTTATAGAATATCCTTCAAAAGGCATTTACGCATTGGGTTTTATTACCGGTAAAGCGCCTGCTATTATTGAAGGGGCAGTAAAAAAAAGAATGGCAAGCATATTTATTCCAACTACACCGAATCCTACATCAGGGATGTATGTTATGGTGCCTGTCGGCGATTTGATCCATATAAATATGTCCGTTGATACGGCGATAAAGCTTATAGTCAGCGGAGGGGTGTTATCTCCTGATTTTAGCGGTAAGCTGGATTCTTATGAAAATGAAAAGTTTTTAAAAAACCGAAAAGAAGGTGATTGAATGGAAGATGTAAAGCTATATGAAATGGCAGTTGAAGCTATGGAATATGCCTATGCTCCTTATTCACACTTTAAGGTTGGTGCAGCGGTCTTGACAAAATCAGGAAAAGTATTTACAGGATGTAATGTTGAAAATGCTTCCTATGGTGCAACTATTTGCGGAGAGAGAACGGCCTTTGTAAAAGCTGTTTCAGAGGGCCATAAGGATATAGAAGCGATAGCAATAGCTGCAAGCGATGATAATATCGTACCTTTCCCTTGCGGCATTTGCAGACAATTTATTTTTGAATTCGGAGAAGATATCCGAGTAATATTAAAAAATAATGATAATAAATTAATTACATATAAAATATCTGAATTGCTGCCGGAAGGGTTTAGGCTCTAATAAGCTGTGCTTATTAGAGAATAAAGAATTAAGAATTAAGAATTAATAATGAAGGAGGGAATTTGCATAGGCAAATTTCTTCATCAACCATCATCTATTATCTATGTCTGAGACCAGAGACCTGAGATCAGAGATCTAATATAACAGAAGGAGAATACATATGGGCTATAAATCAGGGTTTATAGGTATTATTGGAAGGCCAAATGTTGGGAAGTCTACATTGATGAACGCAATATTAGGTGAAAAAATAGCAATAATGTCCGATAAACCGCAAACAACCAGAAATGTAATAAGAGGTGTATATACAACAGAAGATACTCAATTTGTCTTTATAGATACACCCGGTATTCATAAGCCAAAAAATAAATTAGGAACAATAATGACAGAAAACGCAGAAAAAACTTTAGAAGAGGTGGACATAGTATTATTTATTATTGATGACCGTGCCAATCTCGACTCGGAAGATTTACATATAATCGAATTGCTGAAGAATATAAAGACCTCTAAAGTACTTGTAATCAATAAAATAGACAAGATTGAGCCGGAGCTTTTCAGAAAAATATATGAAACCTACAATAGTATGGGTATTTTCGATGAAGTATTCGGAACATCTGCAACAGATAAGAAAAATATTGATAAGCTTTTACAAAAAATAAAGGAGCTTTTACCTGAAGGGCCTCAATTTTTTCCGGAGGATATTTTAACTGATCAGCATGAAAGATTTTTAGTACAGGAAATTATTAGGGAGAAAGCATTGCATTATCTTGAAGATGAAATTCCTCACGGTATCGCTGTAGAAATTATGTCAATGAAAGAAGAAAATGAAATACTTAAAATTCAGGCGGAAATAATTTGTGAAAAAAAATCGCATAAAGGCATAATAATAGGTAAAGGCGGAAGAAAGCTCAAAGGTATAGGAAAAAGTGCCAGACTGGAATTAGAAGCGTTTTTTGGTATAAAAGTTTTTCTGGAATTATGGGTTAAGGTAAAAGAAAACTGGAGAGAAAATGATTCCATATTAAAGAATTTTGGATATTATAAATGAGAGTGATATTATGATATACACCGATGCCATAGTTCTGAAACAAATAAAGACAGGTGAGGATCGGCGCATCCTTGTCCTTTTTACTGATAAGCTTGGAAAAATCAGTGCAGCATCAAAAACCACATATCATTCAAAAAGTAAATCATCTGCTGTTCTTCAGCCATTTAATTATGGAAGGTATACGCTTTACACAGGAAAAGATATTTACAATATTAGTTTTGGCGAGGTCATAAAAAGCTTTTATAAAATTGGAGAGAATATTGAGAAGTATGCTTATTGTGCATATGTATTGGAATTTACAGATAAAATTCTGGCTGAAAATCAAAGAGATACCTATTTATTTGAATTACTTACAGACTTTTTGGAAATAATGGAGAAAAGAAAAAAAGAATATCTTCTTATTGTCAGAGCTTATGAAATCAAATCACTCATACATATGGGCATTATGCCTCAGCTCAATGAATGCGTGCGCTGCGGCAATAGCAAAAATTGTTTTGAATTCAGCATAAAGGAAGGAGGCGTTATATGCGAATCATGTAACAGCAATAGTGATGATAAGTTGATTTATAACATTAATACAAATATAATTGAAGTAATTCAATATATAACAAATAATTCCTTGAAAAACTTAGAAAAATTACGACTCGAAAAAAAAGTGCTAAATGAACTAAATGATTTGATAACAGCTTATATCAGATATCATATAGATTTAAGCAATATGAAAAGCATAGAATTTTTAAACACATGCTTAGCCGATGGGGAAAAAGGGTAATAATATGCATATATTATTATAAATAAGTGTTTCGCACAGTAAAAAGTGAAGCATGAGCATAATCAGTCAGATAATAGATAATAAATAATAGATAATAGTTAATGAAAGAATTTGACTATGTCAAATTCTAACCAATACTTTTATCTTTTATCTGTTATTTTTTATCTATATTAAAATATTATAAGGTGGTGTTTGTTTTGGAAATTTCATTAGAAAAAATTGAATTGGTCAAGGACCGAACAGGCGTTAGTTATAAGGAGGCTAAAGAGGCATTGGAAAATGCCGGTGGCAATGTAGTAGATGCAATTATATACATAGAAGAAACAATAGATGCAAAAAACAAAACAAAGTTTGGCGAAGGCAGAAATGAGATATTGGAAAAATTAAAGGAAATCGTAAAGAAAGGCAATGTTTCTAAAATCATTTTCAAAAAGGATGACGATGTAATATTAAATATCCCTGTTAATGCAGGCGTAATAGGATTTGCTCTTGCTCCTTGGGCTGCTTTGGCAGGTACAGCAGCGGCTTTAGTTTCAAAATGTAAAATTGAAATTGTAAAAGATAATGGTGAGGTTTTAGATTTTAACGAACTAACAAATGGTAAGTTTGACGAATTTAAAAACAAAGCCGAGGAAGTAAAGAATAAGGCAGAGGAAGCTTTTGATTCAATGAAGAAAAAAATGGATGAAAAGAAATCTAAAGAGTCCAAAAAAGATGATGAAGATGATGAGGACAAAGAAAAGGGAGAATAGTTTTATTTCTTTACAAGGATAATTTTATTATGTTAAAATATTATAAAATTTAACAATGCGTTGAAGAAGAAGAGTAGTGGAAGTCTTTGTTTCAGAGAGCCGGATAAAGCTGTAAACCGGTACAAAGATTGATCGAAGGGAGCTTCTGAGCAGATTTTTTTAAAGAGGATACACATATATGCTGTATCAAAGAGGGTGGAACCGCGGAAGTCAGTCTTTCGTCCCTTAGTATAGTAATAGTATATTAAGGACGAAAGACTTTTTGTTTTACGCAAATAAAAAATTGATTGGTCTTTTAAAAACTCAGACGCCGGACTTTCACTCCGGACTCATACCAGAGACTTGAGGCCATAAATCACTAACCACTAATCACTAATCACTAACCACTAATCACTAATCACTAATAAAAAGGAGTATAAAAATGAGTAAAGAGTACACAATGGATAAAATTTCAGCTTTAGCAAAATCAAGAGGTTTTATTTTCCCCGGGTCGGAAATCTATGGAGGATTGGCAAATACATGGGATTACGGCCCCTTGGGTGTGGAATTTAAAAACAATATAAAAAGGGCATGGTGGAAAAAATTTATACAGGAATCTCAATATAACGTAGGATTGGATTCTGCTATATTAATGAATCCCAAAACATGGGTAGCATCCGGCCATGTAGGCGGTTTTAATGACCCGCTGATTGATTGCAAAAAATGCAAGTCAAGATTCAGAGCAGATAAATTAGTTGAAGAATATATATTGCAGACATCAAAAGAAGCCGTTACAGTAGACGGATGGGATAATGAAAAGATAGAAAAGTATATACAAGATAATAAAATCATATGCCCGGACTGCGGTGCATCCGACTTTACACAAATCAGACAGTTTAATCTTATGTTTAAAACCTTTCAAGGTGTTACAGAAGATTCTAAAGCTGAAATTTTTCTAAGACCCGAGACCGCACAAGGTATATTTGTCAATTTTAAAAATGTTGCAAGAACAACAAGAAAGAGAATACCTTTTGGAATCGGACAAATAGGAAAGTCCTTTAGAAATGAAATTACGCCGGGCAACTTTACCTTTAGAACAAGAGAGTTTGAACAAATGGAGCTGGAATTCTTCTGTAAACCGGGAGAAGATTTAGAATGGTTCAGCTATTGGAAAGATCACTGTGTTAATTGGTTAAAATCTTTAAACATGAAGCCTGAAAACATTAAGTTGAGAGATCATGAGCCGGAAGAGCTTTCACATTACAGTAATGCGACAACGGACATTGAATATAAATTTCCTTTCGGATGGGGTGAACTGTGGGGGATCGCTGACAGAACGGACTTCGACCTTAAACAGCATATAGAGCACTCCGGAGAGGATCTTTCATACCAAGACCCGGTGACAAATGAAAAATATGTGCCTTATTGTATAGAACCATCCTTAGGTGCTGACAGAGTAGCTCTTGCGTTTTTAGTAGATGCTTATGATGAAGAAACACTTGAAGATGGCACAAATCGTGTGGTTCTTAGATTTCATCCTGCATTGGCTCCTTTCAAAGCTGCAGTATTGCCATTGACTAAGAAGTTGGAGGATGAGGCAGCAAAAATATACCAGGAGTTAGCAAAATATTTCATGGTAGATTATGATGTCACAGGCAGCATAGGAAAGAGATATAGAAGACAAGACGAAATCGGCACACCATTCTGTATTACTTTTGACTTTGATTCTTTAGAAGATAAAGCAGTCACTATTCGTGAAAGAGATAGTATGACACAGGTTAGAGTTCCTATAGAAGAATTAAAAGATTATATAGAGACTAAAATTGCCTTTTAGGCCTTGAAAAACGGTCAGCCTGGAACTTGCCTCGTTTTTCAAACCCTATATAATATTAAAAATCTTTAACATAAGACTTTGCGTAGTGAAGTTGTAAACTTAAAGTAGACATGTACAAAAAAGTATATGTCTACTTTTTCTTTTGCTATGATTAGTATAGAAAGGATGTGATTTTACGAGCAGTAAGACAGGGCGAACTAACCGAAAATGGA
>JAAYPU010000158.1 GCA_012519645.1 Clostridiales bacterium
ATTTTAGAAATATTTATATATTAATTAAATAAACTTTATTTTATATTAGAAAAAAAGAAACGGATGGGCCGTTCCTTAGATATGAGAAAGGGAAGAAGTAAGTAATTTTTTTATTCTTTAGGATTTACTGTAGAAATCAGATTAGCTATTCTTAATATCTTTTCCATATTTTTCATATTGTCACCGTTTTCATCAGATAATAAGGGTGAAATAGCTGCCATCATATTTGAGACCGAGCTGTCGCTTTGTTTAATGGAACTGAGTGTTTTTTGGAAGTCCATGAGCTTTTTGATTTCACCGAATTTTTTAACAGTGGAAATAGTGTTTTCTAATGTTTCTAATTTTTCTAATTTTTCGATATTAGCATTATCTGAAAATATATTTTTAAATACGGAAAATGCTTCTTGAATGCCGTCAAGGTTACCTTGGCCTCTGGAAGTCAAACTCTTGATTTCATTAAGTTTATTTATTTTTTTCATTAATTCCAAAACATTTGATAATTTATCTACCATGTGTTCGGATTTGTGAAGAATTTCGTGGTCACCTTTTCTTGTGCTAAACAGGTTATTTGCCGGAATGCTTTTGTATGGTGTATTCGGATTTGCAAATATTTTCCCTTTTCCGGTACTTCCGGTTAATAAGAGAACAATTATGGCAAGAGGCAGAATGCTTCCTATATTATTTAATATACCTTCTTTTTTATAATCAGTTGTGTAATCGCTGCTATGCAATTCTATTATTTGATTATTTTCCATACCGCTTATATTACCTCCCTGTTAGGATCAAAAACAGCGGAAATATGTATTGATCCATATTATTTTTTAATATTTTATCCGTGCATCTGGTTTTAAAGGGTAGTCAGTGTACTTATGTTATAAAACAGAGTATCATTTTTTCATATTTCTCCCGTCTATCTATAATATGTGATTAAAGACAGTTTTGTGTCGGTAACAAAATATAAAAGTAAGCATATTTTTGTAATATGCAAAGTAATTTTGCATAAATCTTATATAAATAAATTAGGGAGGTATACTATGGCAGATATTGATAAAGATAAACTTATGGAGCTTGCGGATTCTTTAGGCTTGGGGAATATAAATACTGATAGATTAAAAACCGTGGAGGATGCAGCTAAGAAATACAGCGATAAGAGCGAGGAGGAAATTATTCAAGAGCTGAAGCAATTGAAGGAAACTTTATTTAAGGATAGGAATTCATTTGAGAGGCAAATGAAAGCCATTAAAGAAATTCGCCCTATGTTAAATGGAGAACAACGTAAAAAACTGGATAAAATTTTGGATTTATTATCTAAGGAATAATTAAAAAATTGTTGTTATGAACCTTTGTGAAGATATTGACAGAAATACAGTGAGTGTATAAAATACTATTTAATATAGATAATGATAGATGCAGAAGCAGATATATTCTATAGGATATATCTGTGTTTTGCGTAGGTAGTAAATATGTTTTATGCTAAGCTGCCTAGGGAGGACAAGCGGATGATGCAATTAAATGAATTTAAAAATGAACAACAAAGTTTTATTAATGAGATGTGTAAGAAACTGTACAAAAATAATGAAATAGATTCTTCTTACTATCAAAAATACGATGTTAAAAGAGGTCTTAGAAATAGTAATGGGACAGGTGTTTTAGTTGGATTGACTCAAATAGGGGATGTTCAAGGGTATGAAGTAGAAAATGGTGTTAAAATACCTGTTGACGGAAAGTTACTTTATAGAGGAATAGATGTTGAGGATATAGTTAAATCCTGTTTAAAAGAAGAAAGGTATGGCTATGAAGAAACAAGCTATTTGCTTCTTTTTGGTGAGCTTCCGAATAAAGAACAATTAAAAATGTATAATCAAATACTTGGTGAAAACAGAGATGTTCCTAATAATTTTACAAAGGACATGATTCTTACTGCACCAAGCAAAAATATTATGAATAAATTAGCAAGAAGTGTACTTGCTTTGTACTCTTATGATCCTAATCCGGATGATATATCCATTGAAAATGTATTAATACAGTCTATTAACCTTATTGCACGTTTCCCTGCTTTGATATCATACGGATACCAGGCGAAGATACGATACTATGATAATGCAAGCCTTCATTTACATTATCCTAGTTCCGAGCTTAGCACTGCAGAAAATATTTTACATCTTATAAGACCTAATAGCGAGTATACTAAGCTTGAGGCAGTATTATTAGACTTAGCTTTGATTTTGCATGCCGAGCATGGCGGAGGAAATAATTCAGCTTTTACAACTCACGTTGTATCATCATCAGGTACGGATACATATTCTGCTATTGCATCAGCAGTATGTTCTTTAAAAGGTCCGAAGCATGGCGGTGCAAATACTGTCGTGCTTGAGATGATAAAAGATTTGAAAGAAAATGTAGACGATTATACTGACCAAAGTAAGGTTGAAGAATATTTGGTAAAAGTAATAAAAGGAGAAGCTTTTGACCGTACAGGCTTGGTATATGGAATGGGGCATGCAGTGTACACTAAATCTGATCCAAGGGCTGTTATGCTCAAGGACTGGGCTAAAAAGCTCGCAGAGGAAAAAGGCATGCAGGAAGAATTCATGTTATATGACTTTATTGAAAAACGATCTCCGGATTTGTTATATGAAATCAAAGGTATAGATAAGCCTATCTGCGCCAATGTGGACTTGTATTCCGGATTTGTCTACAGCGCTCTCAATATTCCTATGGAGCTATGCACTCCTATTTTCGCAGCTTCCAGAATATCCGGATGGTGTGCTCATAGAATAGAAGAGCTGGTTGCCGGAGGCAGGATCATGAGACCTGCATATAAGCATGTCAAGGAACATATACCTTATATACCAATTGAAAATCGCTGATTTTC
>JAAYPU010000159.1 GCA_012519645.1 Clostridiales bacterium
TCCCTATTCCCTATTCCCTATTCCCTTAATTTATAGTATTCCGCTTACATACTTAATAATTATCGGGAAAATCGCAATGACACTTATGAGCCTGACCAACTGCAGAACAGCTACTTTAGGAGCATTGGCTCCCAATTCCTGAGCTATGATAGCCATGTCTGTCACACCACCCGGGGCAGCGGCAAATAATGCAGTAGGTAAATCCAATTTACATATTTTATATAAAACTATTCCTATTAAAATATTCATGATCATCAGACCAATGACCAGCATAATAACCGGCAAAAGAATTCCTTTAAGGCTTATAATATCTGCATAAGACATACCCGAACCTATTAAAGCCCCTGCAACTATCTGTATAGTAATTCTCAATGGCACGGGCATATAATTCCTGCCTGTAAAAAAGCCCAGTAAAGCTACCGAAATCATTGCAAAAATTACTGTTCCTGCAGGGATACTTAATTTATATCCTATGAACCCTCCGGCCATAGCTACGGCTATCGTAAGCACCATATTTATTTTATTATCAAATTTTCCGCGAACATTACCCGATTCCCTAATTTCGTCCATTCCGTTGTTGTCAGCATTCATCCCATCAGCTAAAATGCATGCTTCTTCATTATTGAATTTATTACAAAGAAACTTTAACAGCGGAGGAAACACGCCTATGACAAATATCACTCTAAACAACTGCAAAGTTGCAACTTTCGAGACATCCGCCCCCATTGCAAGACCTATTATGGACATGTCCACAATACCTCCCGGTGCAGAAGCAAAAAAAGATGTTATTAAGTCTAATACAGTTAATTTACTCATAAGTAAAGCTATTATGGTTGTTATGCCCAGCATACTCACAGTTAAAAAAACTGCAGGTATAATCATATGTTTAATATCCTTAACATCTTTTGCGGTTATTCTGGAACCAATAAATCCTCCGGCAATCATTTGAATGATAACCTTAATATTGTCAGGAAAAAAAGCATTCCCTGTGAATACGTTGAATGCACCTACCGCTATCATAGAGCCTATTACAGCACCTGCCGGAACCTTCAATCGAAGTCCTACAAATCCTCCGGCTGCACCAATAGCTAATGTAATTAACAGTCCAATCATGCTAATCCTCAAATTACTAAAGCTTATTCTAAGAACATGGAATAGTAATTATTTCTTTCTTTTATATTTTCGCCTTTCAATTATAGGATATAATAACGGGACAGTTGTGTAAATAGTTTATCGTGTATCGTGTATGGATGCTTCGCATCGGTCCGGAGTCCAATGCAGGTCTATGGTCTCAGGTCTCTGGTCTCGGACATAGATGAAAGATGATAGATGAAAGATGATAGTTAAAGAAGGGATTTGACAAAAGTCAAATCCCTTCCTTCATC
This sequence comes from Clostridiales bacterium, assembly GCA_012519645.1. Lineage (GTDB taxonomy): Bacteria > Bacillota > Clostridia > Peptostreptococcales > JAAYPU01 > JAAYPU01. Next base: position 1,386 of record JAAYPU010000159.1, read on the forward strand.
TTCAATTATAAATCGTTCAACAGGAAATTGTGCTAAAGCACAATTTCAATTAATATTAGTTTTTGGTTTTTAAATATTCATCTATATACTTTGCCGCTTCTCTCCCATCGGCTATCGCATTGCACACCAGTGACTGCCCGGTTCTCATGTCTCCTGCCGCAAAGATACCTTCTATATTCGTCATATGGTCTTTTCCTGTTTTCACATTTCCTCTTTGATCATATTCTACATTTAGTTTTTCAAGCATACCTTCTTTTTCCGGGTGAAGGAATCCCATAGCAAACAACACCAAATCTGCATCTATTTCAAATTCACTATCAGGAACTTCCTGCATTGTTTTTCTGCCGTTTTCATCCTCGATCCATTCTAATCTCACACAATGCACTTTTTTAACCTGACCATTTTCTCCTGAAAAATACTTAGTCCCTACGCTCCAGTCTCTTTCTCCGCCCTCATCGTGGGAAGTATTGTTGCGAAGTATCATAGGCCAAGTCGGCCATGGCATTTTATCATTTCTTTCAAGGGGTGGCTTTGGCATCATTTCCAACTGATAAACATTCTTTGCCCCCTGACGAAGCGCTATACCTAAACAGTCTGCACCCGTATCCCCGCCTCCGATTATTACAACATTTTTGTTTTTGGCATCGATACGTTCTTCTTTTAATTCTTTTCCCATATTAACAGCATTTTGTTGTGACAAATACTCCATGGCAAAATGGATCCCTTTTAATGATCTGCCTTCTATATTTAAATCTCTTGGAACTGTTGAGCCTCCGGTTAAACAAATGGCGTCGTATTTAGTTTTTAATTCTTCAACAGTAATATTTTCTCCTACGTTGGCATTTGTTTTAAAGACAATACCTTCCTCTCTCAACTGCTCCAATCGTCTTTCTATAATGTATTTTTCAAGCTTATAGTCCGGAATCCCGATAGCCAACAGTCCGCCTATCTCATCAGCTCTCTCAAAAACCGTCACATCGTGTCCTGCTCTGATAAGCTGCTGCGCTACGGCAAGTCCTGAAGGACCGGAACCTATGACTGCAACTCTTTTACCGGTTTTAATCAATGGCCTCAACGGTTTTACCCATCCTTCCTTAAAACCCTTTTCAATAACACTTAATTCTATTTCTTTATTTGTATTAGGATCCTTTATGATGCCTAATACACAGGCAGCTTCACACAAAGCAGGGCAGAGTCTTCCTGTAAATTCGGGAAAATTGTTTGTACTATGAAGAATTTTAAGCGCTCGTTCCCATTGTCCTTCTGAAACCAAATAGTTTATATCCGGCAAAAGATTTCCAAGGGGGCAAGCATTATTGCAAAAAGCAATGCCGCAATCCATACACCTCGAGGCCTGTTTCTCTATTTCTCCATCTGCCTGAGGGATATGAAATTCTTTATAATGTTTTACTCTTTCTTTAGCCGGCTCTTTACCTGCATCTTTTCTGTCATATTCTAAGAAACCAGTTCTTTTCTTCATTATTTTTCACCCCCGGCCAAACCATTTTCAATAATTTTTTTGTATTGCGGGTTTATAACCTTTACAAATTGTTTTACATATTCATCCCATTTTTGCAGAATACGTTTTCCTTTTGCACTTTGTGTATATTCAACATGCTTTTCAATGAGCATCTTTAAAGCTTCTTTGTCATTTTCATTTAAAGGCTCTATATTGACCATTTCCAAATTGCATTTCATTGAGAAATCATCTTTTTTGTCCAAAACATAAGCGATACCGCCGCTCATACCTGCCGCAAAGTTTTTGCCTGTAGCTCCTAGAACAGCTACCTGGCCGCCTGTCATATATTCACAGCCATGATCTCCTACACCTTCAACAACTGCGGTAACACCACTATTTCGGACGCAGAATCGTTCACCAGCCTGGCCTGCTATATATGCCTCTCCGGAAGTTGCTCCGTACAGCAGTGTATTTCCTACTATAATGTTATCTTTCTGTTCTAATGTTGATTTCTCGTGAGTTGTAACAATTATTTTACCTCCGGATAAAGCTTTGCCAAGATAGTCATTTGCTTCACCAAAAAGCCTCAATGTAACGCCGGGTACCAGAAATGCTCCAAAGCTTTGGCCGGCTGTTCCAATATAGGTAAAATCGATGGTATCTTCTGGAAGCCCTTCTTTCCCCAGGAGTTCCGCAATTTTTCCTGAAAGCATTGTTCCGGTAGCACGGTCCCTGTTGCTGATCTTAAATGTATGAGTTACCTTTTCTCCCTGAGATAACGCAGGCTCTGCAACTCTGATCATTTGTCTGTCTAATATTCCAATAGTCACATCTTCCTGATTGTGTGTTTTCCTATATCCAAAGCGTTCAGGAAGTTCAGGATTATAAAGAACAGACTGTAAATCCAGGTTTTGGGTTTTCCAGTGCTTATTATTTTCGTTGACTTCAAGCATATCCACACGGCCAACCATTTCATCAAAGGTTCTGAATCCAAGCTCCGCCATTATTTCTCTGACTTCCGAAGCCAGGAACTTAAAGTAATTCATTATATGAACGGGATCACCTTTAAAATTCTTTCTGAGTTCAGGGTCTTGAGTTGCAATTCCAACAGGACATGTATTATTGTGGCATTTTCTCATTAATATGCATCCGCAAACTATGAGTGCCACAGATGCAAATCCAAATTCTTCCGCACCCATAAGAGCACCTACTACGATATCACGACCTGTCCTCATCTGTCCGTCCACTTGAAGTGAAACGCGATTTCTCAGATTATTTAATCTTAAAGTCTGTTGTGTTTCGGCAAGACCGATTTCCCACGGCAATCCTGCATTCTTTATAGATGATATCGGAGAAGCGCCTGTCCCTCCATCATGTCCTGAAATAAGGATCATGTCAGCCCCGCCCTTTGCAACGCCTGCAGCAATAGTACCGACACCTGTCTCTGAAACCAGCTTCACGCTGACACGGGCTTTCGTATTAACGTTTTTCAAGTCAAAAATTAATTGCTCCAAATCCTCTATTGAATAAATATCGTGATGAGGAGGAGGTGATATTAAATCTATACCCGGTAATGAATGTCTTACCTTTGCTATATCCACAGTTACTTTATCTCCAGGAAGATGACCGCCCTCTCCCGGTTTTGCCCCTTGTGCGATTTTTATCTGAAGCTCATCTGCATGAACAGCATAATTTGTAGTCACACCAAATCGACCGGCGGCTATTTGTTTAATAGCACTGCCTTTGACATCGCCATTTTTATCAGGTATATATCTGGCATCATCCTCGCCGCCTTCTCCTGAGTTGCTTTTTCCTCCTATCCTGTTCATTGCAATAGCTAATGTCTCATGAACTTCCTTGCTGATGGAGCCAAAAGACATAGCACCTGTTGCAAATCGTTTAATAATAGATTCCACCGGCTCAACTTCATCAATGTCTATAGGTGTGGATTTTCTGAATTTCAACAATCCACGAATAGTCTTTAATTTTTCGGATTGATCATTTATTCTTTGGGCAAATTCCTTATATAACTCATAATTATCTGTCCTGCAAGAATGCTGAAGCTTTGCAAGGGTATCAGGATCAAATAAATGCGTATCACTGTTTTTTCTCCAATGAATATTTCCGCCAATTTCCAGACCATCTTCTGCTCTGTCTGCTTCAAATGCCTTCTTATGCCTCAATAGTGTTTCTCTTGCGATAATGTCTAATTTAATACCTGACAATCTGCAAGGAGTGCCATAGAAGTGTTCCTTTACGAGCTTATCATCCAAACCTAAAATTTCAAATATCTGGGCACCATTAAAGCTTCTCAGGGTGGATATACCCATCTTGGATATTATTTTTCTGATACCATAATCTAAAGAATGCACATAATTAATATACGCTTGCTGTTCCGAAACATCTTTTACATATAAGTTATTTCTGACCAATTCTTTTATCGTCTCAAGAGCCAGATATGGATATACTGCCGTCGCTCCATAACCGAGAAGCAATGCCATATGATGTGTATTCCTCGCTTCTCCGGTTTCAATAATAAGGTCAACCTTAGTTCTCAGCTTTTTGTAAATGAGATGGTTGTGAACTGTGCTTACAGCCAAAAGACTCGAAATAGGCGCTCTGTATCTGTTGACTTCCCTGTCGCTCAGGATCAAAATTCGATATCCTCTTGCTATACAATCCTCGGCTCTTCTCTTCAAAGTATTTAAAGCCTCTTCTAAACCTCTTTCGCCTTGGTCTACTTCGAAAATTATAGGAATGGTAATGCTCCTGAGAGTGTCTATATCGATATTTTTTATTTTTTCAAATTTTTCGGCATATAAAATAGGCTGTTCCAATTCAATATATTTATTAGGTTTCATTTCGTCTATCATTTTGAGGATATTGCCGGAACGACCGATATACTGGTTTAATGACATAACCTTCTTTTCTCTAATAGGGTCAATAGGCGGATTGGTTACCTGCGCAAACACCTGCCTGAAATAATCAAAGAGCAGCTGCGGTTTATCTGACAATACCGCCATGGGAACATCATTTCCCATAGAGCTTATAGGTTCATTGCCGTCCTGTGCCATTGGTGCCAATACACGTTTCAGTTCTTCCTCTGAATAATCAAATATACGTTGTCTTATTACAAGCTTCTCTTCATCGATACCTTTTATTTCTATTGAAGGTTTAACCTGCTCCAGGTTTATTTTATTTTCTTCGATCCATTTTCTATATGCTTTTTGGCCTGAAAGTAACTTTTTTACTTCATCATCTTCTTTGATCTCATTTTTTGCAGTATCTACTAAAAGCAATTTCCCCGGACCGAGCTTACCTTTTTTTATGATGTTTTCTTCAGGTACATCTAAAACTCCGGCCTCGGAAGCAAATATTACAAAGCCGTCCTTAGTAACCCAATATCTGGCAGGCCTCAATCCGTTTCTGTCAAGAGCCGCGCCTACCTGCACACCATCGGTATAGGCTACCGCTGCAGGCCCATCCCAAGGTTCCATGATGCCCTCATGATATTCATAAAATGCTTTTAAATCATCCTCCAAGCAATTATCATATCTCCACGCTTCGGGCATGAGCATTTTAATAGCATGTGTCATTGAATAGCCATTAAGCACTAATAATTCAAAAACATTATCTAAATTGCATGAATCGCTTCCATCCGGTTGAAGAATCGGAAGAGTCTTTACAAACTCATCACCGAAAAATTTAGATGTCATTTCACCTTCTCTGGCATTCATCCATTTTACGTTGCCCCTTATGGTATTTATTTCGCCATTATGAGCAATAAATCTATAAGGGTGTGCTAATTGCCATGAAGGGAAAGTATTTGTACTGTATCTTTGATGTACTACGGCGATTGCGCTTTTTACCTTTTTGTTTTGCAAATCCAGATAAAAATCGCCCAACTGACGGGCTAAAAATTGTCCTTTATATACAATGGTATCTGCAGACATACTACAAATATAAAAGGATTCTGTATATGCTTTTTTACTTTCGAATATCTCTCTTTCAACTCTTTTTCTTATAATATAAAGCTTTCTCCTAAAAGCATCTTTATCCAGCCCGTTTCTATCGACAAATACTTGTTTTACAATTGGCATTGTGCTTCGTGCAGATTTACCGCAAGCTTTGTCATTTACCGGAACTGTTCGCCAGCCAATGAGCTTTTGATTTTCTTCCTTCAATATTTTCTCAAATAAGCCTTCACAATAGTACCTGGTATTTGGATCTAAAGGCAGAAAAACCATTCCTACACCATAATCTCCTGCGTCAGGAAGTACTATATCAATTTTCGCAAATTCTGATACAAAAAATTCGTGAGGAATCTGCATAATAATTCCGGCGCCGTCACCTGTTTCAGGGTCTGCTCCGGCAGCTCCTCTATGTGACAACCTTTTTAATATCTCTAATCCGTTTTTTATAATATTATAGGATTTTTCTCCATTGACATGTGCTACAAACCCTACACCGCAATTGTCTTTTTCAAACTGCGGGTCATAAAGTCCTTGCTTTTCGGGATAACCAACTCTTTTCATAAATGCACCTCCATTGCTGCATTATTTTATTATACGAACATTTTATATAGTTAAACATATTTTGTTCGCTATTTCTTGCTCTGATGTGTATTATGCTATAGTATAGTCAATCCCTTTTTCCCTGTCAACTTTGAAAGCGTTTTCTTGAAAATTTATTTTTTTTTATTTTGGAGAAAAAATGTAAACGTTTTCATAATGTTCGGGTTTTTAATCAGGTCTCCGGTCTCTGGCCTTAGGTGATCGAAATAGATAAAAGATAATAAATAATAGATAACAGTTAAGGAAGGAATTTGCTCATGCAAATTCCTAAATTCACTTTATAACCTAACAGAAACTTTGTTTCGTTGTAGGCTAAACGCAACGAGGTAGAAATCTACGATTTCGTTACCGAGACTGCGAACCACTAATCACTAATCACTAATCACTAATCATTAATCACTAATCACTTGTCGGACATAAAAAAAGAAAAGCATTCAGCTTTTCTTTTTTCTATGAATATTCTTCAATTATTTTTTCCGCCATAACATCCATTGATACACATTGATCCATGCTCTTTTTTCTGATATATTTGTAAGCCTCGTCTTCATTCATTCCCAATTTATCCATAATCATGCCTTTTGCTCTGTCAACCTTTTTACGGCCTTCAAGTGTATGTTCTAATTTTTCAACTTTTTGAGAAAGCATATTTATTCGATCTGAATTTACAATAGCAAATTCAACCATATGATAAAGCTGATCGGGATTGACAGGCTTCATAATATAGGCATATACCTTCATTTTCTTTAATTTTTCCAGCA
>JAAYPU010000160.1 GCA_012519645.1 Clostridiales bacterium
CCTGTTGATCATAAGTGCTATTTCTTTAAGCCTATTAAAAGATAAGACAAAAGGATTAGCCCCTACTAAGTAGATCCTATTCTTATAAGGAAACCTTATTGCCGCTTCCTGTAAGTCAGCCTCGATTTGTTCCATAGAAGCAGCCTTAAAAGGAATATCCCTATATACATAGCAAAATTCACATTTATTATGTGTGCAGCCAACAGTTACCTCCATCAATATCGAATCCGCTTCTCTGGGCGGACGGTAAACCGGTGCAGAATAGTGCATAATCGTCAACTCCCAACTATATTAGTTATTAGTGGTTAGTGGTTAGTGTTAACTAAGAACTGAAAACTAAGAACTAAGAGTTAATGTAGAAATTTTGCCTTTATCAAAATTTCCTTATTATTTTGTCCATTGTCAGTTTTAAATTATCAGTTATCAGTTTAACCTGAAACCCGAGACCTGAGACCCATTAAGTCGCTACGCTCACGTTTATGGTTTATGGTGTATAGAAGTTTTGCTTATACTCTATACTCAATATACTGATGCACAGCATCATCCCTATGCCTATACCCTATTCCCTATACCCTATACCCTATACCCTATACCCTATACCCTATACCCTATACCCTATACCCTATACCCTATACCCTATTCCCTATACCCTATACCCTGATTATCAGTTTTATACGTTCTTTTTAAAAAACAGTTCCTTTATTGCCGGTATTGAGTACACAATAACAGCTATCCAAATAAATCCATAGGAAATCCACTCTCCGGGACCAAATGCTTCCTTATAAACTGCCAAAGCTAAAACTATGACCATGGTAGGAGATATGTATTGCAGAAATCCTACAGCTGCAAAGTTCAGCCTTTTTGCGCCTGAAGCAAAAAGCAGCAATGTAATACAGGTAGATACCCCACCGCCGATCAATAAAAGAGGCAAGGAAACATTATTTGCCATATTGGCAAAATATCTTCCCGATTCGTTAATTTCCATGTAAAAGATATATACTAATGCAAAAGGCAGCAAGAATAACAGTTCATAAAAAGTTGAAAACAAAGACATAACACGCAGCTTTTTCTTTACTACGCTATACAATGAAAAAGTAACCGCAACACCTAATCCTAATGCGGGTACGTTATTATATCCTATTATCATTATCAGTACACCGGCAAGTGCCAAGACAAAAGCTATTTTAGTATAAATATTCGTTTTCTCTTTGAATAAAAATGCACTAAATATAACAACAATAATTGGATATATATAATATCCCAGACTTAACTCAGCGACATGGTTGGTTACTATACATAGTATATAAAATATCCATTGTCCGGCAAGTGTTATGCTGGCACAAATAAACAGAAATATATTCTTTTTATCTTTAAGAGGCTCCAAAAGATTGCTTGGCTTGTACAATAGCAACATAGCAATAATAAGAAGTACAAACGCCCAGACAACCCGATGCGCAAGAATAAGTACGGGATCAACAGTCTTCATCAATTTCCAATAAGCAGGCATGAAACCCCAAATCACATATACTAATAAAATATAGATAAGTCCCTTTTGATATTCTTTATTGTTGCTCTCCATTTCTTTTCCTCCAATAAAAAAGTTTTTAATAAAAATAATAATAGAGACAGTAAGTATGTCTCTATTATATGTTAAAAAAAGTGTAAATACTATTCAAATCTTTGATTATTGATAGCCTCTCCGGGAGGTACAATTGGAAACACGCTGCAATTACAATCTATATCGCATACAATAAGTCTTGGCTTTCTCTCTTTATATGCTTCTTCAATATTCAAACGAAGCGAATCCAGATCGTTAACATTTACACCTTTGATTCCAAATGCATCCGCTAACTTTACATAATCAATTACATCCGCTAAATCAGTTGAAGAATATCGTTTTTGAAAAAAGAGAGTCTGCCATTGTCTTACCATTCCTAATACATTATTTTTCATCAGCAGAGTAATGATAGGCAGTTTGTAATGCGCTACCGTTGCAAGCTCATTTAAATTCATTCTGAAGCTTCCGTCTCCGGCTACGTGCAATACTGTTTTATCCGGGTTTCCGACTTGAGTTCCAATAGCTGCACCAAATCCATAACCCATAGTGCCTAAACCTCCTGAAGTTATGAAGGTTCGAGGTTTCATAAATGGCCAGTATTGTGCCGTCCACATTTGATGCTGACCTACCTCAGTAGTTACCAAGGTATCACTGCCTAGTATATCATGTGCTGTTTTAAATATGTTTTCAGGAATAAAGTCACAGATTCCACTGCTATCTTTTTTCATAAATCCCTTTATTTCTTCTATCCATTCATGCCTGTCTTTAACTTCCAATAAAGGAATCATATTGGAAAGAATATCTTTTATATCTCCGATAAGTCCGTAATGTGCCTTTACATTTTTACTAACTTCAGACTCGTCAATATCGATATGAATAATAGTGGCATTTTTGGCAAATCTGTTTATATCTCCCGTTACTCTGTCGCTGAAACGAGCACCTATTGCAATAATAAGGTCGCTGTTATCCATCGCCAGATTTGCTTCTCTGAAACCATGCATGCCGATAATACCAAGGGAAAGCTTATCAGTTCTCGGATAAGAACCCAAACCCATCAGTGTATTTAAAACAGGGATCTGAGTTTTGTTAGCAAACTGGAACAGTTCTTCAGAACCCTCCGAAATAATAACCCCACCACCTGCAAATATAACCGGTTTTTTTGCATTATTAATCAGACCAACGATTCGGTCAAAATCGCATTCATTATACTTATATACCTTTTTTTGATATATGATATCCGCTTTCTTGTAATCTGCTTTCCCAACCTGGATATTTTTAGGAATATCTATCAATACAGGTCCTGGGCGGCCACTTCTTGCAATTTCAAAAGCATTTCGTATGGTATCTACCAAATCGTTGATATCATTGACAAAATAATTATGCTTTGTTATCGGTAAAGTAATACCTACTATATCAGTTTCCTGAAATGAATCCTTTCCAATAAGGCTCACAGGAACCTGTCCGGTGATGATCACAATGGGTACTGAATCCATATATGCAGTTGCTATTCCCGTTACAGTATTTGTTGCACCGGGGCCGCTTGTAGCAAAGCATACACCGACTTTTCCCGTTGAACGCGCGTATCCGTCTGCCGCATGTACTGCACCCTGTTCATGACAGGTAAGCACGTGCTTCAGTCTATCCTGATAATCATAAAGCGCATCATAAACAGGCATTATTTGTCCGCCCGGCAGTCCAAATATATACTCCACATTTTGTTCTAATAAACACTCCATTAATATTTGTGCACCTGTCAACTGCATGAAATCACTCCTTGTTGCCGGTATGACTATTTTTTGATCCAGGCCATCATACCTCTTAATTTTTTACCTACCTCTACCAGTGGATGCTCTAACTCTCTTCTCTTAATGGCATTAAAATTAGGTCTGTTAGACATATTTTCTAAAATCCAGCTTTCGGCAAATTTACCTGTTTGTATTTCATTGAGTACTTTTTTCATTTCTTTTCTTGTTTCTTCATTAATAATTCTTCTGCCTATCATATAGTCGCCGTACTCTGCAGTATCGCTGACACTGTATCTCATATTTTCGAATCCGCCTTCATAAAGAAGATCCACAATAAGCTTTAATTCATGGAGACATTCGAAATAAGCTATTTCAGGTTGATAACCAGCTTCTACTAAAGTATCAAATCCTGCTTTGATAAGTTCTGTTGTACCTCCGCAAAGTACTGCCTGCTCACCAAAAAGG
>JAAYPU010000161.1 GCA_012519645.1 Clostridiales bacterium
AAAATACGAGAATATAGTAAGGTTGATCGAAGTTGGTGATTACAGTAAGGAGCTTTGCGGCGGTACACATGTAAGTAATTCAGGTCAAATAGGTATATTTAAAATTTTAAGCGAAAGCGGCGTGGCTGCGGGCGTTCGAAGAATCGAAGCAGTGACAGGCTATGGTGCATACAATTATTTGAGGAATACGGATAATCTTATTAAAGGTATCAATAATATACTCAAAACAAATAACCAAAATGTTTTAAGCAAACTTGAAAACACAATGGATGAATTAAAAGCATACAAAAAAGAGATAGAAGATTTAAAGAAAGAGGTTATAAGCAATTCTTTAAATGAAATTATCAGTCATTCTCAAGTGATAAACGGCATAAAATTAATTACCTATAAATTTGAGGATACGGATATCAAAGATTTAAGATCTATAACTGATGATATCAAGGCGGAAGCGGATAATACCGTTATAGTCTTTGCATCTGTTAATGAAGATAAAATAGTATTCTTAGTATGTGTTACAGATGATTTGCTTGATAAAAATGTACATGCCGGTAAGCTTATTAAAGAAATTGCGGCAACAGCCGGTGGCAGCGGCGGAGGAAAAGCAGATATGGCTCAAGCCGGAGGCAAGGACCCTGCAAAGGTTGATGATGCTTTAAAGCTGGCGGAAAAATTAATATCAAATATTACAATTTAATTTCAACTTGACTTTTAACTTGTTATTATGAAATGAAGTCTGTTATAATGTAAATATATAGAAAAAAGATGCTTCTTGGTGCAGAAACGAGGTGTTTCTATGGAAAGCTTTAACGACAAGAGAACTATTATGTTCAGTGTCGAAAAAGAAAAACGAGAAAAAGCTGAGGAAATATTAATAACAGTATATAAGTCTTTGGAGGAAAAAGGATATAACCCTGTGAATCAAATAGTGGGATATATTCTATCCGGAGATCCTTCATACATAACGAGTTATAATAATTCCAGGAATTTGATCAGGAACATTGAACGAGACGAGTTATTAGAGGAATTGTTAAAATCCTTTATCGAAACTAAAAAGCTAAAAGTATGAAAGGCGGGCATATTGTCCGCCTGATTTATTGGTGATAATATATGGATTATAATTATTTGGGCAGAACAGATTTAAAGGTGTCCAAGCTTTGCTACGGTACTCTGACCATTGGACCGCTTCAAAGGAATTTAAGTATAGAAGATAGTGTTCAATTATTTGAAGAAGCTATTAATAATGGCATTAATTTTTTTGACACAGCTGAGCTGTATAAAACATATACTCATTTAAGAGCAGGTATCGAATGCTTTGGCAGAAATAAATTTATTATTTCAACCAAATCCTATGCTTATGATGAGGAAACTGCTAAAAGAAGCTTGGATAAAGCGCTGAATGAGATGAAAACAGATTATATCGATATTTTCTCTTTGCATGAACAGGAAAGTGAACACACCTTAAGAGGACATAACAAAGCAATAGAATATTTCTATAAAATGAAGGAGGAAGGCATCATCAAGGCATTAGGTCTTTCTACGCACCACATTGCCGGTGTCATAGCGGGCACAAAGTCTTCATATATAGATATTATTCACCCTATAATAAACGTTAAAGGTCTGGGGATCCAAGACGGAACCATTGACGAAATGCTGGAAGCCGTTAAGAATGCTTACGAAGCAGGGAAGGGCATATATGCGATGAAAATACTTGGCGGCGGAAATCTAATCAATATGTCTGAAGAATGCTTTGATTTTGTTCTTATTCTTAAATATTTGCATTCTATTGCCATTGGTATGCAGAGTATAGAAGAAATCAAAGCCAATGCTTTAAGAATAAATAATATAAAAATACCCGAGGCTCTGAAATGCAGTATCAATAGCACTCAAAGAAAGCTGCATATCGATACATGGTGTGAACAATGTTGTCAATGTATGAAGCATTGCTCCCATGGTGCTCTCAGCATCTTGGATAACAAAATTATTGTAGATGAAACAAAATGCGTATTATGCGGCTATTGCAGTGCATGGTGTCCGCAATTTTGTATAAAAATCATATAAAACGGAGAAAAGGCTTATGAAATATATGGGATTGGATGTCGGTGACAAAACTATCGGAGTTGCATTAAGTGATGCACTTCTCATTACAGCTCAAGGGATAAAAACAATAATGAGAACAAATATTAAAAAAGACACTGATGAAATAATAAATTTAATAGATGAAAACGAAGTAAAAAAGATTATAATAGGCTTGCCTAAGAATTTAAACGGCACTGACAGTATTCAAACAGAAAAAGTATATAGTTTTAAAGAAAAGCTTGAAAACAAACTAAGAAGCACAGGAAGATCGGAAACAGAACTCATTTTTTGGGATGAACGTTATTCAACAGTTATAGCTCAAAACATACTGATCGAGGCGGACGTAACCAGAAAAAAAAGAAAAGAAGTTATAGATAAAATGGCAGCTGTAGTAATACTTCAAAGTTATTTAGATTTTTCGAAAAACAAACCAGACAGTTCTATTTGAATATTAGGGGAGGAGCCTTATGGGAAACAAAAAAAATCTACTAAATGAAAAGCTGAAGGAAAAAGGTCTTAAATTTACAAATCAAAGGAAAGATATATACGATTTTTTTCTGAAGAACCAGGATAAACATATGTCTGCCGAGGAAATATTATCTGAAATCGAAAAGGGAAATTCAGAAATAGGTCTTGCGACTATATATCGAACCCTGCAGCTGTTTACCGATACGGGAATTATTGTAAAACATGATTTCGACGACGGAAGAAGCAGATATGAATTAAAAACAGATAATGACGTACATAATCATCATCATTTAATATGTCAAGTATGCGGAAAAATAATAGAAGTAAATATGGATTTGATGGATGAGCTTGAAAAAGAAATCGAAGATGAATACGATTTTGAAATTACAAATCATATTGTTAAGCTATACGGTCATTGTAAAGACTGCAAGAAATAAATCGATATTATATACAAGAGAGAAGTAGAGGAAATACAGAAAATGATATTTATATTTTCAGGATTAACTATTCCTAAAATGTATATTTTGGGAATAGTTTATATATATAAATACCTCTGCATGTTAAAAACCTCTCTCGCAGCTATTTCAAGGCCCCTCGACTTATATAATATATTTATTTGATATTTATAATCTTTTTTATAAATATCAAATATTTCCCGGATAAAATTTTGTTGAACTTATTTTATTCTATTTTAATGATCAATAATAATTATGTAACTAATTAATAAGTAATATTATAAAATCAATTCTTTCTATTCTCTTAACGATCTTTATTATCTTGATTTTTATCATAATTTCGATTTTTTTCGATTCTTTTTACTCCCGATCATATAATTCACTAAATTATATAACTATAGCTTTTGTGCTGTTTTTTTTTAAAAAATACAAAAATTTCGAGCCTCTAATTTGCCTTATATTGAATTTTTTTTGCAATTATAATATCATAGCATTGCTTAATAACCTATACATATTGGAAATTCAACCTTTTTAAAATAATGTATAAAAAAATGTGTCAAAAAAACATACTTAATCCTTAATAAGGTAAAAATATAATTAAAACATTTTGGAGGATTATAAATGGACACTACGTATATGTTGGAAATAACAATTACATTGGTTGTAGGTTTATCAGCTTTGATATTTTCAATTAATATATTAGGAAAAATACAATTAAGTCAGGCAACGCCATTTCATTTTATTTCTGCGCTGGTGCTGGGAGAACTGCTGGGAAATGCTGTTTATGATGATGAAATCGGCATATTACAAATTTTATATACGATCGGCGTATGGACACTGTTGATGCTGTTAATTGAAATAATCACACAAAAATTCAGAAAAACAAGACGCTTATTTGAAGGAACGCCATCTATAGTTATAAAAAAAGGTCAGATAGATTTTAAGGAATTAAAAAAGAATCGTATGGATTTAAATGAATTATTGGGACTTATGCGAGAAAAAGACGTTTTTTCATTACATGAAATTAATTATGCGATACTTGAGTCCAATGGCACCTTGAGTATACTGAAAAAAAGCGAATATGAAAACACCAAAAATAAATCATTTTCAATCAAAGAAAAGGATTTGTCAATTCCGCTCACTTTGGTAAGCGATGGTGAAATATTAACTGAAAACTTAGAAATAATCCGAAAAGACAGTAATTGGCTTTACAGAGAGCTTCGACATCACGGCATTATGGACATCAAGGAAGTATTTTATGCAGAATGGCATGAAATCGATGGTTTATATGTATCTAAAAAATAAACTATTCATATACAGGAAATTTAAGTACTTCTCCCGGGTAAATGTAATCTCCGCTCAAATTGTTTATTTTGCTTACTTCATAAATAATTTTACGTTTATCCACGTTTTTAGGGCCATGTGTTTGCGCAAGACCCCACAAAGTGTCTCCGGACTCCACATAAACTTCTATATATTCCGGTATGTCGGCGCTTTCGGCAGTGTTTAAGCCAATCAGTGTGCCTGC
>JAAYPU010000162.1 GCA_012519645.1 Clostridiales bacterium
AACCAGCACTTAGAGTCCACGATGTCATGGAAGAAAATACTCCACGATGTCATGGAACATACCACCTAATCACTAATCACTAATCACTGAAAGAAGGAACTTGGATATGAAAGGTATATCATCCAGACAGATTGCAATGGCATTCACAGGGAGCTTTTTAGGAGCGGGCTTTGTTTCAGGACAAGAATTACTGCAATTTTTTGGAGTGTTTGGAAGCTTTGGACTTGCAGGTATGGTTATTACGATACTCCTGCTATGTGTGCTTAGTTACTTTGTCATGACAATTGCCAATGTCACGGGTATTATTGAATTTGAGAAAATCATTGTAGAGAAAGATAAATCATTGCTTAGATTTATTTTCGGATCAGTATTTATTTTCTTTTTGTTCGGCGTTGTCATCGTAATGATAGCAGGGGCAGGAGCATTGTTAAATCAGATATTTAATGTTCCTAAAATAGCAGGCAGCTTATTGATGGTGATATGCTTGGGGTTGGTAGCTCTTAGAGGGGCTAAAGGAGTTCTGAATGCCTTCTGTATGACTGTACCGTTTTTAGTAGTGACTACCTTGATTATCAGCATTTTATCGTTTTTTTATTTTGGCAGCGGGGATTTGTCACCTCGGCCGTTTTCAGAAGAAAATCCTCTGCTTGGTAATTGGTTCTTTTCTATGATTGCCTTTGCCTCATATAATATGATGGCGGCTATTTCTATATTGGTTCCGATTGCACCGGGCGTTGATGATAATAGAACTATTAAGACGGGAATTTTCCGGGGTGTATTACAGTTGATTATTGTTTTTACAGCTATTTTGCTTCCCGTAATTTTATATCAGAGTATGATAATAGATGCAGAGCTTCCCATGCTGACTCTTGCAGATAAAATCCATCCTGCTTTAGGAGTCGTCTATGCAATTCTTCTGTGCTTTGGCATGTTTGGAAGTGCTTTGTCCTGTCTCTTTGGTGTTACTGTCCGAATCAGGAAGATGAAAAATATAGAGGGAAACAGCTTGACGGTGGCCTTGCTAGTAATTGCATTTATGGCAAGTATAGCAGGATTTAAAAATCTTATAGCCACCTTATTTCCTGTTTGCGGATATATAGGTTTTTTTGCAATGATTGGAATCACCATTCATTTTATTTCTCTGCATAAGAAGAAAGACTCTGCATTAAAGGAAACTAATGACTAAGAACCAATTTAGGTCTCTGGTCTCTGGTCTCAGGTCTCAGGTGATGAACTGAAAACTGAAAACTGACAATTGAAAGATAAGGAAGGAATTTTGCCAAAGGCAAATTTCTACATTGTGTTGTAAAAGTAAGCTCTATGGATGCTGAGTTTAAAGAAGTAAAAATGGAAAGGAGGAATATTAATGAACATGGATTTTTCAATAGAAGAAGCGGTAAGAAAACGGCGCAGCGTAAGGAATTATAAGGAGCAAGAGGTGGAAGCAGACAAGAGACAGGCAATCGAGTCCTTTGCATATTCACTTGAAAATCCTTTTGGGGAAAAAGTAAACTTTTATTTTCTTGATTATAAAGACATGAAAAATGAGCAAAAGCTTGGAACGTACGGCGTTATAAAAGGTGCCGGACAGTATATAGGAGCAACTGTCAAATCAGGGCCGATGGCGCTGGAAGCCATAGGATATGAGGTCGAAACGTTAATCCTTTATTTGACTCGTCTGGGTCTGGGGACGTGCTGGCTGGGCGGGACATTTGACAGGAAGGGATTTGCAAATGCCATGGATATAGAGGAAGATGAAATGTTCCCGGTTGTGCTTCCCTACGGTTATGCGGCCGACAAAAAGCATATGAAGGAATTTGCAATGAGAAAAATGGTCAAAGCGGATAGCCGTAAAGGATGGGAGCAATTGTTTTTAAAAAATGATTTTCGTTCGCCTTTGCCAAGAACGGAAGCGGGAGACTTGGAATTTCCCCTGGAAATGGTTCGTCTGGGACCGTCGGCATCCAACAAGCAGCCCTGGAGGATTCTGCTAAAGGATAACGCCTGTCACTTTTACGAGAATAAAGAACCCGGATACAGCAAGATATTTCCATATGATATCCAGAGAATAGATATGGGGATTGCTGCTGCGCATTTTGACTTTGCAGTTAAGGAAAAGAATATTAAAGGACATTTTGATACTTCCTGCAGGCCGGAAACGGAACTGCCTGAACATACGGAATATATTATTTCCTGGGTCAGGGAATAATATGGCTTTAAGCAGATTTAACCATCCTGCTCCGGCAGGACGGTTATTTTTTTATTTTTCTGACGGCAGGCGCCCAAGAACCCCTGAAAGCATGAGATGACAGGCTTCTGCAACAGAATTTTCAGGGTACATGGGGTGTACAGCGATGCTTTCAATTTTAAACACATTGGAGTTTTCGGTATATTTGATGGCAGCAATAATGTGATTTTTACAGCATAATGCCAGATATTCATTCGGATTGAAATCAGATATGGGAGGTACTGATTTGTCTGAAGAATGTACAAGGCGATAAAGTTCTGTTTTTTTCAGAGAGCTTCCTTTAATCAAAGTCAGTGACATGTTTTTCATTTTCACATGATTGTTAATGAAAAATTCATTGTTAATAGGTATTGGTTTTAAAAATTTTTTCATAGAAATTGGCCCCTTTATAATAAAATTATGTTTTTAGTAT
>JAAYPU010000163.1 GCA_012519645.1 Clostridiales bacterium
ACAAATTTCTTCCTTATCTTTCAGTTGTCAGTTATCAGTTTTCAGTTTAACACCATATACCTAAAACCTGAAACCTGAGATCTTAAAAAGGGATGTGTTTAAATGAAAATTGTGAGAGATACTGTGATAAACGAACCTGTTGATACACAGAAGAAAGCTTCCGAGTATACTACGGAAGAAGCAAAGGAAGCTTTTAAAAAAATATTTCTTGAAAAAATGTTTTCTGAGATGCTTAAAACCGGTTCGACTGTTCCAGGCACCAGCGAATTAGAGAAAGAAATATATAGGGATAAAATGGCCGAGCTGCTGGCGGATAAATTTGTAGAGACTACAGACATTAGATGGGAACAGATATTCGGCAAAGCCGAATTAAAAACTAAGAAAGAAGAATAAAACTGAGGAAATTTCTTAATAGAAATTTCCTCAAATTAAGAATTAAAAAATAAGAATTAAGAGTTTATGTAGAAATTTTGCCGGAAGCAAAATTTCTTTTATTATCTTGAAATCTGAAATTTAATGGTTTAGAGACGGATGAGATTGCTACACTTACAAAAACTATATGTTATAACAAGGAAAATGGACTTTGAGGATTCATCTACGGAAGCTTGCAGCAGTATGTCATCGCGAGGAGCGGCAGCGACGTGGCGATCCATTCTAATTTTATAATTAATATGAAAATTCTCAATGAAGGATTTATTGTTTTTTTTTGCATAAAAAAATTTTTTTATAAACTACATAATAGTTTTGTTTTGAATTATGTTAAGATTCCTTGTATAATAAATATTATAAAATTTTTTTAACTTAAATAAATATCCTTTGAATTATTAAAACGGTAGTCAATTGTAATTGAATTCTCAGGATTAAGTAAAGGGGTTTAAAAAGTGAAAAAATTTAAGGATGCACTATACCCTATTAGACCTATAAAAGATTTAAAGGATCTTATCGATAACAGCGTGCTATTATTTTCTGAAAGAAATGCTTTCTTGATAAAAGATAAGCCTGGTGGAGACTATAAACCGATAAAATACGATACTTTTAAAAAGGATTTGGATGCATTGGGTACTGCCCTTCTGGATCTAGGGCTAAAAGATAAACGGATTGCTGTAATAGGCGAAAACAGATATGAATGGGTTTTAACATATTTATCCGTAGTTAATGGTGTGGGCGTTATTGTGCCCCTCGACAAAGAACTTCCTGCTAATGAAATAAAGTACCTGCTTGAGAGGTCCAATGCCAGTGCATTGGTGTATTCCGACAAGCTGGAAAACGTCTTGGATACAGCTCTGGAAGGAACAGAGAACCTGCAGTATCTTATCAGTATGGATGCAGAAACCGATACTCATAAAAGTTTGTCTCTTAATAAATTGATTGAAAAAGGCAATCAATTAATAAATCAGGGCAGAAAAGATTATATTAATGCAGTGATCGATCCGGATGCTATGTCAATTCTTCTTTTCACTTCGGGAACAACAGGTATGGCTAAAGGAGTCATGCTCTCACATAATAACATATGCGCCAATATCATGGCTATGTCACAATATGTTCAAACAACGGAAAATGATAAATTATTATCTGTTCTGCCAATTCATCATACCTACGAGTGTACCTGCGGTATATTAACTCCTTTATACCAAGGCTCTTGTGTGGCTTTTTGCGAGGGATTAAAGCATATCGTAAAAAATTTAGGTGAGGCAGAAGCAACTATAATGCTTGGTGTCCCTCTTATTTTTGAGTCCATGTACAAACGATTATGGAAAAAAGCTGAGAAAGAAGGCAGAGCTGATAAATTAAGAAAAGGTTTTATGGTGAATAGGGCGCTTAGAAAAGTAGGCATGGATAAATCAAAGAAACTTTTCAAAGCTATTCATCAAGCATTGGGAGGACATATACGAATGTTTATATCCGGCGCCGCAGCAATAGATCCGGAGATCATTGAATGCTTTAATGACTTAGGTGTTAACATGTTTCAAGGGTATGGATTGACAGAATGCTCACCTATCGTAACGGTCAACAAAGATCGATATATGAAAGCTGCTTCAGCAGGGTTGCCCATGCAGGGAACAGAAGTTAAAATATTTGAGCCGGATGAGGATGGTATTGGGGAGATAATTTGCAAAAGCGGTTCAGTAATGCTTGGGTATTATGAGAATGATGAAGAAACAAAAAAGGTTCTTAGGGACGGATGGTTCTTTACCGGAGATTTAGGATACTTTGATAATGAAGGTTTCTTATATATTACCGGAAGAAAGAAAAATGTAATAGTAACGAAAAACGGTAAAAATATTTTTCCGGAAGAAGTAGAATATTACCTTAATAAGAGCGATTATGTAAAAGAATGTTTGGTTTGGGGCAAGGATGATGAAGAGGACGAAGATATTTTAGTGTGTGCGGAAATTGTACCTGATGAGGAATATTTGGAAGAAATCGGCAAAAGCTATACTGATGAAGAACTCCGTACAGTTTTTCAGGACATTATTCATGAGATAAACAGCAAAATGCCATTTTACAAACGGATAAGGCGATTTAATATCAGACATGAAGAATTTGAAAAAACAACGACGAAGAAAATAAAAAGATATGGCCAAAATCTAAATAAATAAAAGAGGTGTAAAAGAATGATTGAAACTAAGCCTATTTACGAGGTAAGACAAATTAGCGATTTGAGGGATATGCTTAATTCCAGTATTGAAATTTTCAAAGATAAAACACTTTTTTTGGTCAAAGATGAAGCGGGAGGACCATACAGACCTATTTCCTATGAAGAATATGGACGGGATGTCAATGCTTTTGGAACTGCACTGCTTTCTATGGGGCTGCGAGATAAGAAAATTGCCGTTATCGGTGAAAACAGATATGAATGGGCAGTATCTTATATGTCAGTTGTAAACGGTGTGGGTGTTATTGTGCCTTTTGACAAAGAGCTTCCCAAAGAAGAAATTGAATATCTTGTTGAAACATCAGGAGTAAGCTGTATTATTTATACTGAAAAATATAAGGAAATATTTCAAAATTTAAGAGAAAAAGCACCAAGTTTAACTTGCTTCATTAATATGGATTTAGAGGAAGATGAAGAAAAGCAATATTCATTTAATAAAGTTATTGAAAGAGGCAAGCAGCTTTTAAGTGATGGCAATGAAGAATATATTAAAGCCGAGATTGACAGGGACGCAATGAAGATTTTACTTTTTACATCCGGTACTACCGGTATGGCAAAAGGTGTTATGCTTTCTCATAATAATATAGCTACTAACATGATGGCGATGTGCTCTATGGTCAATATAGTTCCGTCGGATACATTCTTTTCAATTTTACCTCTTCATCACACCTATGAGTGTACTTGCGGATTTTTGACACCTATTTATAGAGGTGCTTCAATTGCGTATTGCGAAGGACTCAAATACATTTTGAAAAACTTGGAAGAGGCAAAACCTACAGTTTTCTTAGCAGTTCCTCTTATTTTTGAAAGTATTTATAAAAAAATATGGAGACAGGCAAAGAAAACAGGTGATGATAAGAAACTTGCTATGGGAATAAAAATAAACAGCGGACTTAAAAGAATAGGTATAGACTTATCAAAAAAACTGTTCCATAAAATACATGAATTGATGGGAGGGAATATGCGTCTTTTGATCAGCGGTGGTGCTGCCATAGACCCCGAGGTTGTTAAAGGCTTTAGAAATATGGGAATACCGATGCTACAGGGATATGGATTAACCGAATGCTCTCCAATCGTAGGATTAAATCCTGACATTATGCCTAAAGACGCAGCGGCAGGCGTACCGCTCCCTGGAGTAGAAGTAATGATAAATAATCCGGGAGAAGATGGTATCGGCGAAATCATTGTACGAGCCGGCAGTGTAATGCTGGGTTATTATAATAATAAGGAAGCAACGGATAAGGTTATCATAGATGGATGGTTCCATACAGGAGATTTAGGATTTATAGATGAAAATAACTATATCAATATTACCGGTCGAAAAAAGAATGTTATCATAACTAAAAATGGCAAGAATATATTCCCTGAAGAATTGGAATTTTATCTGAACAGGATAGATTTCATAGCTGAAAGCATGGTCTGGGGTAAAATGGACGCTGTGTCCGGAGAAACTTATGTACATGCACAAATCAGACCGGACTCTGAAAGCATTGAAGAATATTTTGGTTCTCAGGTTTCAGATGAAGAGATTGAAAAACTTATTCAGGATGAAGTTGATAAAGTAAATAATAGTCTGCCGTTTTATAAAAAAATAAGAAAAATATATATTAAAAAAGAAGAATTTGCAAAGACAACCAGTAAAAAGATCAAGAGGCATCTGGAAATACCCGTAAACTAAGACGCTTGTAAAATAATATGGTTGAATAATTGATTCTTTGGTATATTAATAGTATAAGCTTTGATATAATTGACAGCTTTTTAAAGATGAAGGAGAGATATTATGGAAAATGAAATTAGAGATGCAATTGAAAAAGTAAGACCATTTCTTCAAAGAGATGGAGGAGATGTAGAATTTATGGGTTATGAAGACGGAATCGTAAAGGTAAGACTCCAAGGAGCTTGCAGCGGATGTCCCGGCGCACAAATGACCTTGAAAATGGTTATTGAGAGAATGCTGAGGGAACAATTTCCTGAGGTAAAGGGAGTAGAAGGCGTATAAGAGATGAAAAGAAATATAAGTAAGTGTTAGAATTTATGAAATAAGCTTAAGTTTGTTCTTAAGCTTATTTAACATTTAATACGTTTAAAACTTATAATTATAGAAATGACAATTAACGCTCTTTTATTGGGATATAAATATTGAGGAATTTTTAATTATGAAATTTCCTCACTGGAGAAAAACTCATGAAAAAAATAATTTTTTTGTTCTGTTTTATTTTAATAGCTGTCATAGCCTATATAAGCATTGGGACATATTCACAGCCTGATTATGATACCCAAGTTGTTTTGGAGGACAGTCCTGTTGAAGAAGAAATATATGAACCGGTAATAATTAAAATTACGGCGGTTGGAGATATTATGACACATGGTCCTCAACTTAAAGCGCAATACGACAATAAGGAAAAGATATATAACTTTGAAAATAATTATATAGCTGTTAAGCCTTATATAGAAAAAGCAGATATAGCATTGTGCAATATTGAAACAGTATTTGCCGGTGAAGAAGAAGTGTTTTCCAGCTACCCCCGTTTTAATACACCGGATAGTCTTGCCAATGCACTGAGTAATACAGGCTTTGATATTGGCATTACGGCCAATAATCACTGTTTTGACAGAGAATTTCAAGGTCTGTTACGGACGATAGAAGTAATAAGAGATAATAATATGGTACCGGTTGGGACACAATTAGATGGTGAAAAGAAATATATAATAACAGATATAAAAGATGTAAAGGTAGGCATAACAGCTTATACCTATGAGACAGGGATGTATCGAGGAATGATCACTATTAATGGCTTAGCCGTACCAAATGAGGCAAAGGATAATATAAATACTTTCAGCTATGAAACCTTGGAAGAGGATTTGCATCAAATGGCCGAGAGCATCAGAGAAATGAAGGATGAAGGTGCTGAGCTGATTATTTTTTATTTGCATTGGGGTGAAGAATATATAAAAAAACCGAATGCCTATCAAAAACAAATAGCTCAAAAATTGAGTGAAAGCGGAGTGGATATTATCTTCGGATCCCATCCGCATGTCCTGCAGCCTGTTGAAATAATTGAAAAAGGAAATGGACATAAGACTTTGATCTTTTATTCAATGGGGAATTTTATTTCTAATCAAAGATATGAGCAGATGGGTCACAGATATTCGGAGGACGGAATCATTGCAGAAGTCACATATGAAATAGATACCCGAGTAAATGACATAAAATTAAAAGAAGTTAAAGGTATTCCGACTTGGGTATACAGATATTATTCCGAAGGAAAGCATGTTTATGAAATACAGCCTTTGGCAGACTTTCTCAAAAATAATTTAAACAAAGATACTCAATGGAAGGTAGAAAACTCCCTGCAGAATACTGTTAAAATTATGGGAGAGGAATTTCTCAATAGGGAAACTTATGAACTTATAATTTATAGGGATAAGCGATTAGGGATTAGGGATTAGTGCAGAATAGTCCGGCGTCCGGAGCAGGTCTCAGGTGTCTGGTCTCAGGTATCGGGTGTTGAACTGAAAAACTGAAACAAAATTTCTACATTCACTAAACACTAATCACTAAATACTAATTACTAATCACTTAACTACCGTTCAACTATTGCTCAACATGAGCGTAGCTCTTGAAGAGCGAAGAGAATATTGAGGTAGGTAATCATGGATTTATATAAAGAGCTGGAGACAGCAAAAAAAGCTGCTTTAGAGGCAGGAGCAGCTATTCTTGGAATATATAAAGAAAGCTTTGAAATAAAATATAAAGAGGATGATTCTCCATTAACGATAGCTGATGAAGAAGCGAATAATATTATAATGAACATATTAAAATCAGCTTTCCCTCAATATGCCATTTTATCTGAGGAAGCGAAGGATGATCCGGCAAGAAGGGAATCGGACTGGTGTTGGATAGTAGACCCTTTGGATGGCACAAAAGAATTCATAAAGGGAAACGGAGAGTTTACCGTTAATATAGCATTAACTTATCGGCAAAAGCCTGTTTTGGGTGTTATTTATATACCGGTCAAAGAAGAATTTTATTATGCCATTAAGAATCAAGGTGCATATTTTGAGAAAAATAATAATAGTCAAAGAATTTATGTTTCCGATAGAGTAGAAAATATCAGAGCGGCTTGCAGCAGGTCACATTCATCTGAGAAGCTCGTGAAACTGCTTACAGAGTCAGGAGTCAAGGAATTTATATATGCTGGGAGTGCTTTGAAGGGATGCATGATTGCAAAAGGAGAAGCAGAGATATATTATAGATACGGACTGACTTGCGAATGGGATACGGCAGCTATTCACTGCATTGTGGAAGAAGCAGGTGGTATCTTCAGGCAAATGGATGATTCGGAAATGCTGTATAACAGAGAGGATACTGTCAACCGTAAAGGTTTTTACATACTTAACCGAATAGAGAATAAAATACAATTAATTGACAATAGAGAATTGAAAACTGACAAATGAAAAAGGAATTATATAATAATAAAATTCCAACATTAATTATCAATTATCAATTGCAAAGAGAGGTGTAACATGGACTATTTAAAAAACCTTGAATCTTATCAGGATGAGATGGTAAAAAGTCTGCAAGAATTAATACATATAAGGAGTGTTGAAGGAGAGCCGAAAGGCGATATGCCTTTTGGAGAGGAAGTACATAAAGCTTTGATGTATATGTTAAACAAAGGAAAAAGTTTAGGACTTGAAATAAAAAATGTAGACAATTATTCAGGACATATTGAGATAGGCTCCGGAAAGGAAATCCTCGGCATTTTAGTACATCTGGATATTGTTCCTGAGGGAGCAGGCTGGAGCTATGATCCTTTCGGCGGTGAAATTGCAGATGGAAAGATATATGGCAGAGGAGCTGTTGATAATAAAGGACCTGCAATTGCTGCTCTGTATGCTTTAAAGGCTATTAATGATGCAAGCGTAACATTGTCAAAAAGAGTACGATTAATTTTAGGAACCAATGAAGAAACTGCCACATGGAAGGACATTAAATATTATTTGGAAAAAGAGGAAATGCCGAGCTTTGGATTTGTACCCGATGCTGATTTTCCTGTTATTCATGCAGAAAAAGGTATTCTTATTTTTGACTTGATAAAAAAGATTAAAGGGAATAATGAACCGGGTATTCAATTGAAGAGTATTACGGGAGGCAATGCTCCGAATATGGTGCCTGATTGCTGCAAAGCAATTATTATGTCAAATGATTATCAAATTGTCTTTGATAAAATAAAAGAATTCAATGAAAACAATCCATATAAAATAACTTCAAGGATGCGAGGAAAAAGTATGGAATTATCTTCGGAAGGCGTTTCTGCTCATGGTGCGCATCCGGAAAAGGGTTTAAATGCTATTTCGATACTTCTCAAATTCTTAGGGGAGATAACATTGGCAAACGATGATCACAACACATTTATAGAATTTTATAATGAAAAAATAAATTTTAATCTGCACGGAGAAGAAATGGGATGTAGTTTTGAAGATGAAATTTCGGGAAGGCTTATATTCAACGTCGGGCAGATCCAGGTCGATGAAAAGACAGCAGGACTTACCATAAACATCAGATATCCAGTAACTATGAACAACGAAAAAGTATATGAAGGCATTCGCAGTATTACAGATGGATATGAATTCGGCATTGTTAAAAAAAATGACCAATTGCCTATTTATCTTCCGTTAGATCATCCGGTGGTAACAACATTGATGAAGGTTTATCAGAAGCATACGGGAGATTTGGATAGCAAGCCTTTAGTTATTGGCGGAGGGACCTATGCGCGTGCCATAGAAAATGCAGTGGCTTTTGGGCCTTCCTTTGTAGGAGAACCATCCGTAGAACATCAAAAAAATGAATATATTAAAATAGATTCTTTGATGCGTGCAGCAAAGATTTATGCTGAAGCTATTTATGAACTTGCAAAATAATGCTTGATTAATATGACATAGTCTGATAAAATATTTGATGAAAATTAATAAAGTAGTCTTCGGGGACAGGTGAAAATCCTTACCGGCGGTTAAAGTCCGCGAGCACACAAGTGTGTTGAATCTGTGAAATTCAGATACCGACAGTTAAAGTCTGGATGAGAGAAGAACTAAGCATTTAAAGTGATGTTATTTTCAGCCCGAAGAGTATTCTTCGGGCTATTTTGTTTTATCTCACATACTTTGCTTACGAAGATTACGAAGGTTTATTAAGCTAGGAGGAGATAATATGAAACAAGCAATTGAAAAAAAAGGAACCAACGTATCGCTAAAAACAAATTTTCTGACAAAAACAGCAATCTTATCAGTTATTGCTTATATTCTTATGCTTTTAGACATTCCGGTTTTCTTTTTTCCGGGTTTTCTGAAAATTGATTTGAGTGATTTGCCGGCTCTTTTAGGAGCTTTTGCATTAGGACCTGCTGCCGGTATCATTATTGAGCTGATAAAGAATGTATTGCACTGGATTACGGCAACTCATACTGGTGGTGTAGGAGAACTTGCAAACTTTATTGTAGGCTGCGCATTGATCATACCTGCTGCATTTATTTACAGAAAGAATAAGAACAAAATAAATGCAGTTATAGGAATGTTAACAGGGATTGTGGCTATGAGCCTTGTCGCAGCTATTGCAAACTACTATATTTTATTACCATTCTATGCAAAGATTATGCCTTTGGAAGCTATTATTGAAATGAGTGCTGCGGCAAATGCTTTCATTACAGATATCAAAACGCTTATTCTGTATGGAATTATTCCTTTCAACATCTTTAAAGGCGTTATAATATCCGTAATTACGGTTCTGATTTATAAAAAACTATCACCAATATTGCATAAATAATCTGCAAAGCAGATTATTTATGCAAACTAAGAATTAAGGAAGGAATTTTGCGATGCAAAATTCCTTCTTTAACTTTCATCTTTCATCTTTCATCTATATAGATATGAATGCAGAAATTTTCTAAAGAAAATTTCCTCCTTAACTGTTATCTATTATTTATTATCTTTTATCTATGTCTTAGACCTGAGACCTGTACTTGTATAACCTTGTCCCATTAAGTATAATATATAAGTATAACTAACGATTTTGGGGAGTGCCATGCAAAAAATTATAAGTCATAATGAATATGAAACAATAAAAATAGGTGAAAGAATAGCATCAAAATTAAAAAAAAGTGATATTGTCTGCCTGGAAGGAGATTTAGGCGCCGGTAAGACGACATTGTCCAAAGCCATTGCATATGCTCTTGGCGTTAAGGAGCATGTCACAAGCCCTACTTTTACAATAGTGCATGAATATGAGGCTGTAATACCGCTTTACCATTTTGATGTCTATCGTATCGATGACATGGATGAAATGTTTGAAATAGGTTTTGAAGAATACATTTACGGAGAAGGGATATGCCTTATAGAATGGGCGGATAAAATCAAAGAGCTTATACCTGAAAACAGCATATGGATCAGCATATCGTATGGCAATAATATAGATGAACGTGAAATACAAATAAATGGGCTTCCGGAAATAGATTTTATTCAATCAGAGAGGAAATAGTGATATGAAAATATTGGCGATAGATACTACCTCGTCGGCGGCTTCGGTGGCTTTAATCGATTCTGATAAGCTGATAGGAGAATATACAAGCAATGCAAAGCTGACACATTTACAAAAGCTCATGCCTATGATAGAACAACTACTGATGCATTGTGAAGAAAGCTTTGAGAATATTGAGGCTATAGCCGTTTCTGAGGGGCCGGGTTCATTTACCGGAATCCGCATTGGAGTTGCTACTGCGAAAACCTTGTCACAGGTTGGAGATATCTCAATTATTGGCGTGCCCACATTAATGGCAATGGCATATAATATTCCTTTCTATTCAGGAATCATTTGCCCCATATTAGATGCCAGAAGAAATCAAGTTTATTCAGCGGCATATAAATGGGAAGGGGATATTTGCAAAGAGGTAATTAAAGCGGATGCTTACAGCATTGATGAGATAACAGAGGCATTAAAGGCGTATGAAGATGTGATTTTCTTGGGTGATGGTGTAAATGCTTATAAAAACAATATCCTTTCAATACTTCCTAATGCAAAATTTGCACTGCCGTACTTGAAAACTCAAAAAGCTTCTTCTGTAGCTCAGCTGGGCTTGAAGATGGCATCGGAGAAAAAATTACAAAACTGCTATGAAATGAAACCGGAGTATTTAAGAAAGCCTGAAGCAGAAAGAAATCTGGAGAATAAATAGTATGATGGAAGAAGTCACCATAAGGCAGATGTTAATAGAAGATTTGAATGATATCATGGAGATAGAACGGCTTAGTTTTTCCACATGCTGGACAGAAGCCTCCTTTTTACATGAGCTTCAGGAAAATAAGAATGTTACAAGATATTTATCTGCTGTTTGCAGCCAAAAGGTTGTAGGTTATGCAGGCCTATGGAAGATTATTGATGAAGGGCACATTACAAATATAGCCGTTCATCCGCAATATAGAAAAAAGGGCATTGGAGAAATGCTGCTTAAGGAGCTGATTGCTAAATCAGAATCCGAAGGAGTATTAAGATTTACTCTAGAAGTTCGTACATCCAATAAACCGGCAATAGCACTTTATAAAAAAATGGGTTTCGTCACGGAAGGAGTCAGGAAGGGATATTACAGTGACAATAATGAAGACGCAGAAATTATGTGGAAACGAATATAAGGTCTCAGGTCTCAGACATAGATAATAAATAATAAATAATAGATAACAGTTGAGGAAGGAATTTGACGAAAAGTCAAATTCCCACCTTCACTAATCACTAACTGGTATGTTCCATGACATCGTGGAGTATTTTCTTCCATGACATCGTGGACTCTAAGTGCTGGTTTTGTTCCATG
>JAAYPU010000164.1 GCA_012519645.1 Clostridiales bacterium
ATCTCAGTCAAAAGAAAGGAGATATAAAATGGCTAAATTGACAATCCAAAAATTTACGGAGATGAAAGCACAAGGCTCTAAAATTTGTATTGCAACAGCATACGATTATCCTACGGCAGCCCTTATGAATAAAGCTGAAATAGATGCCATTCTGGTAGGAGATTCATTGTTTATGACGGTGTTGGGCAATGATTCTACTGTTGCTTGCACGATGGAGGATATGATACATCATATTAAGCCGGTCGTAAAAGGTGCACCGGATACTTATGTCATTGGCGATATGCCCTTCGGATCCTATAATATTTCTAAAGAGCAGGCAATAGAAATTGCCACCCGTCTTATGAAAGAGGGCGGATGCGACTGCGTGAAGCTTGAAGGCGGCAGAGAGATGGCAGAAAAGATAAAAGCTATTGTTGATGCAGGCATTCCTGTAATGGGGCATCTGGGGCTGACACCTCAGACAGTTTCAAAACTGGGAGGATATAAAGTTCAGGGGAAAAATATAGAAGCAGCGAAAGTTTTGTTGGAGGACGCTCTTTTACTGCAGGAGGCAGGGGTCTGGAGTATTACCTTAGAGGCTATACCTGAGCAATTAGGAAAACTGATTACTGAAAAATTATCCGTACCTACTATAGGTATCGGCGCGGGGCGATATTGTGACGGTCAGGTATTAGTATTTCATGATATGTTTGGGCTATATGAAAAATTTGTTCCTAAATTTGTGAAACAGTACGGTAATCTCGCTCCGGAGATATTAAAAGGATTGCAAGAGTACAGGAAGGATGTAAAGGAACAAACATTTCCTGAAGATAAACATACATTTGGCGGTATCAGCGAAGAAGAATTAAAGGATTTGTGGTGAGGACAGTGAAAATAGCGATTATTGGCGCCGGTGCCATGGGCAGTCTTTATGGAGGGCTGCTTTCAGAAGCCGGTCACGATGTATATCTCATCGATATCCGGACGGACCATATTGAAGCTATTAGTCAAAGAGGGCTGTATATTGAAAGTAAGGACGGGACAAGGATAGTCCGCAATATTCAAGCCGTTACAGATCCCAAAAAAGTAGGAGAAGTTCAATTAGTCTTTATATTTGTGAAAGCCACTGAAACAGAGAAGGCTATTATTCAAAATCAAGCAGTGATTGGTGAAAACACTATAGTATTGACTCTTCAGAATGGTTTAGGGAATATTGAAAAAATACAGCAAATCGTGCCTGAGAAGAATATACTTGCAGGAACCACAGGGCATGGAGCTACTATGATAGGACCGGGGGTAATCAGACATGCAGGTGAAGGGAAAACAGTTATCGGAGAATTGGATGGTAAAATAACGGACAGGCTTCAAAAGATATATGATTTATTACATAAGGCACAATTCGACGTAGATATTTCAGACAATATAATAGGTGCCCTTTGGGATAAATTGCTGGTTAATGCGGGCATAAATGCCTTAACAGCCATCACAGGGCTGGAAAACGGAAAAATATTGGCAAATAAGGAAATCGAAAATATATTAGAAGAGGCAGTATCAGAGGGAGTGTCCGTTGCCAAAGCAAAAGGAATAAAGCTTGGCTATCCGGATGCGGTAATGCATACTAAAGAGGTATGTAAAGCCACAGCAGAGAACAAATCTTCCATGCTTCAAGATATACTTAACAAAAGGAAGACAGAGGTGGAGATGATCAATGGTGCGATTGTCCGTGAAGGCAGGCTGTTAAATATTGATACCAGAATAAATCAAATCTTAGAAGCTTTAGTATTAGCAAAAGAAAAAAGTTATTAAAAAAAGTCCTGAGTCATAAAACTCAGGACTCTTTTTAAAAGAATCAATATTTTCCGAATTCATCATCGACAAAATCATCTGAGATGCCGTAATCCGAATCTTTATTTAAGTCAAAATGCGGTAAAGTGCCGGTCGAGTAAGGTAAGGATTTCATCGAGTCTTTAAGATTAAATTTATTTACCATTTCTTTCAGAACCTGTGCCTGACTTGATAGTTCTTCACTTGATGCAGCACTTTGTTCTGCTGTTGCGGAATTGGACTGGACGACATTAGATACCTGATCGATACCTCGGTTGATTTCATCTATAGCTATAGATTGTTCTTTTGAGGATGCAGCTATTTGTGCAACTAAATCCGCTGCTTTTGTTACTCCGTTTATGATTTCATTTAATGCATCAGCAGTTTCGTTAGCAATTATAGTTCCTGAGTGAACTTTGGAAATAGAACCTTCTATTAAATCTGTAGTTTCTTTTGCTGCTTGGGCACTTCTGGCAGCTAGGTTTCGAACCTCTTCCGCTACTACAGCAAAGCCTTTTCCGTGCTCTCCTGCTCTGGCTGCTTCTACTGCAGCATTGAGGGCTAAGATGTTTGTCTGGAAGGCAATCTCATCTATTACTTTGATAATCTTTGAAATATTTGCTGAAGAAGTATTGATTTCATCCATAGAAGAAAGCATTTCCTTCATGTGGATATTTCCTTTATTTGCATTTTCCTTAACAGCGTTTGATAGAGTATTTGCAGCATCTGCATATTCGGCATTTTGTTTAGTCTGGGAGGCAACCTGTGTTATGGATGCAGTAAGCTGTTCGATTGCACTTGCCTGTTCCGCCGCACCTTGAGACAACCCTTGACTGCTGTCAGAAAGCTGGTTTGAACCTGAAGCAACCTGATCAGCTGAAATATTGATTTCTGATAGTACCGAATTGAATGATTCTATTATTAAGTTAAGAGCTGTTTTGATTGAGGCAAAATCACCAAGATAATCATTTGTGATTTCAACATCCAAATCTGAGTTTGCCATTTTTGTCAATACATCGGATATTTCGATGATATATGTTTTTATGGCATCCACACTCAGTCCGAGTTTTTCCTTTATTGTATTAAATCTTTGTACTACTTTTTCAGTGACTTCATCATATGAAGACATAGTCAGGTTTAGATCCAACTGGCCTTTTGCAAGCAGATCAAGATTTTCTATTAACGAATTAACTTCAATTTCCTGAGCATTTATTCTCTTAATTGCACTTCGCTGAGCTTCTTTGATATCCGTTAAATCAGTTATTACTGCTATGGAACCGACAATAGCTCCTGCACGATTCTTAATCGGAATCGCATCATAATGAATATCAAGATTATTATTATCCGGATGTGCATCTGTTTCACTGGATGAGAATTTATCTTCGTTCATTGCAATGCCTGCCGCACATGCTGGGGAGTTGCAATCTGATGTTTTCATGCAGTCATAGCATTTTGAACCTATTAATTCATCTAAAGGCCTATTTGCCATTCGCAAACCGCTTGCATTCATATATTGTATTTCAAAGTCTTTATTAATAATCATAATTGGGGACGGTACATCATTTAGATGACTGACTAAGGTTTCTATGATTTTGTTTATTGAGCTTACAAGTTCACTGTAAGCACCTTGATACTCATCAGCATTGCCTCTTATATCTAAACGTCCTTTAACACAATTTTCGGACAAGCTTTCTGTTTGAGCCATTAAAGACTGCAAAGAGGAAACGACTGTATTTATGCTTTCGGCAAGTTCATCATTCTCGCTGGCTTTTTCAACGGATACATCAAGATTTCCGGAAGCTATTTCATTAATAACAAAGATGCGCTGCTTCAGGCTTTCATACATTTCTTTCATTGCTTTGACTAATATACCGATTTCATCTTTACTTTCAAAAGCGATATCAGAAGACATATCCCAATGTGAAATCTTATTAACAAACGCCGTAGCTTTAGAAAGAGGTGATGTAATGCTTTTTATTATCATGATAGTTATGAAAAGAATGATGATGGCACTTAATAAAAGCAATATTGAATTTGCCAGAATGATTCCTTGACTGGTTTTTTCATAATTAGCTTTTTCAATATCTGCTTCATTCACAAAGCTGTCAGCCAATTGCTTTAGCATGGTTTCAAATTCCTTTGTATACTCTTTCAAATCTACGAGAGAGTTCTCAATTATTGCTTTAGCCAGAACATCCTCACTGTCTTCTTCAAGTATTTTTAATTTAGGTAAAATATTATAGCTATATGCAGAGGCAACCTTATAGAATTCTTTTTCTGCCAATTCAAGGATGGCTTTTTGGTCATCATTGGATTGATCTGCAAGTGTGGCCAGGTCATTCAGCACTTTTGTTCTTTCCTGAGTAAAAGCAATTTCTGTTTCTTCCAAATCACCATATATAAAACTGTCGGCAATTATAGAATAAAG
>JAAYPU010000165.1 GCA_012519645.1 Clostridiales bacterium
CACGTATCATTGTGTGTTTAGGAGCTATAGCTGCAACAAATGTTATTGATAAGGACTTTAAAATTTCAAAAGAAAGAGGGCAATGGATTTTAAAAAAAGGTATTTGGATCATGCCTACCTTTCATCCTGCCGCAGTTCTCAGAGATAAAAATAAAGAAAATTCTTTTTTTGAGGATTTCTTAAAGATAAAAGAAAAGAAGGAATCCATAGAAAGGTTGGAAGAATGAGAAAGTTAGAGGATATTCGCCAAATCATAAACGAATTGGATAATGTAATCATAGAAAAATTATCTGAAAGATTTGAGGCAGTGGATGAGGTTGTTCAAATAAAAAAAGAGAAACAGCTTTCTATTTTTGATTTTAACAGAGAAAAAGAAATTATAAAGAACATACAAAATAAAGATATTTATTGTTCTGAGGAAATAGCTGAAATATATCAGGAGATCATGAGAGTCAGCAGAAAATATCAGGCAAAACAGCTTCTGCCCGGAAATATATTTCTTATCGGTTTTATGGGCGCAGGCAAGTCTACCATAGGAAAGATGCTTTCTTCTATAACAAGTTTTGAATTTATAGATACTGATCAGATGATAGAAGAAAAAGCACAGATGAAAATACCGGAGATATTCGAAAAAGAGGGAGAAACTTATTTTAGAGGATTGGAAACAGAAGCCTTAATGGAAATAAAAGAGGATGGGAATCAAATTATTTCCTGCGGAGGCGGTATTGTTATCAAAGAAGAAAACAGGAAAATACTGAAAAAGAAAGGTAAAACAATTTTCTTAAACGGAACCGCAGAGGTATTATTGGACAGATTAGGAAACGATCAGCAAAGACCGCTTTTTTCCGCAATGCAAAAACAAAATGAAATAGAAAAGAAGGAACGATTTAAAGTACTTTTAGATAGCAGAATGCCATACTACACAGAAGCTGCGGACAGTATAATCAATGTCGATGAAAAAATACCGGAAGAAATAGCACAGGAAATACTTAGAGTACTGATAAATTTAAAAGGTTGAAATAATAAATATTTCAACCTTTATTTTATGTTCTGACTATTTAAAGTGCGCTTTCAATAATATCGTGTACTTTTTCCGCCAGATTATTGGCCTCTTCTTTTGAAAGCTCATTTGTCCGGATAGGTTCATGTATAATAAAATCCACATGTCCGGGAGTTAATCTCTTATTTTCTTCAAAGAGCTTATATGAGTCTTTAAGGGTGACCGGAACTACAGGAACATTTGATTTTATGGCAAGGCGTAGACTGCCTTTTTTAAAATCCTGCATAACTCCATCTTTTCCTCTTGTGCCTTCAGGAAAGATCACCAAAGAATATCCGTTTTTCAATAAGTCTATACCATCCTGAATTGCCATTAATGATTGTCTTGCGTCATCTCTGTCAATAAAAACACTTTCAATGACCTTGATCCATTTATTGAAAATGGGTACCTTATTAAGCTCCTTTTTAGCGATAAAGCCTATCTGCTTATCCAAAGCCGCAAAAAAGATAGGTATATCAAAATTGCTTTGATGGTTACTTACGAACAAAACAGGACCATCGGGAATATTTTCGGTTCCCTTTACTGTTAAAGAAACCTTTGCATTCTTTAGCAAGGCTTTTCCCCATCTATGAGAAATTTGACGTATTGCATCGATATGAGCTTCTTTATCGCCCAGTTTCTTTAATTTTTTTATATTAAAGTAAATAGGCGTGATTTTAAATAAATACCAGTAAAAATATATGCCAAATGAAAGTCCCCGCAGCATTTTAGCAACTCCTATCCATATAATATTTTGAAGTAAGCTAATAATAACATAAAAAAATATATGTTGCAAAATACAACAGAAGGATGTATTATTTAGTTAATTAGACAATTATCTAAATAACTAAATAATACGGCTGAAAAGAGGGGGTGACATTTTGAATGACGTATTTAAAGCTTTGTCAGATCCAACAAGAAGAAAAATACTTCATATGTTAAAAGAAAAAGAAATGTGTGCCGGTGATATTTCAGATATTTTTGATATATCTAAGCCATCAATATCGCATCATTTAAATATTTTGACACAAGCCGGGCTGGTTTTAAGAGAAAAAAAAGGGCAAAATGTTTATTATTCTCTAAATACCACGGTTTTTCAAGAAGTTCTTCAATGGTTTTTTGATTTTAAAAAAAGAGGTGATCATGTTGATTAAAAAAATTATGATTATATTACAAGCATTACTTTTCTTGTCGGCTGTATATTTTTTCCCGCTTCTGCCTGACCGGATACCAACACATTGGAATGCACAAGGAATAGTGGACGGGTATGGTCCTAAGTATATGATATTTCTTTTTTCATTGATGCCGATAATGATATATGGCTTATTGGGAATTTTACCAAAGATAGACCCTAAGAAAGAAGCATACACAAAGCATAATAAAGCTTATCAAACTGTTCGCATTGCGCTTTCCGTATTTATGGCAGGAATATACATCGTTACAGCTTTAGCTGCTTTAGATTATCCTTCAAAGGTAGATATGCTGGTAAAACTTGGGGTAGGTATTTTGTTTATTATAATGGGAAATGTGCTGTCACAAGCAAGACAGAATTACATGTTCGGAATAAGAACACCCTGGACCTTGGCTAATGAAGAGGTGTGGAGGAAAACGCATCGTGTGGGGGCTTATGTCTTTGTCATCCTTGGTATTGTTATGTGCATAAGTGCATTTTTTACCGGTACTGTCAGTGCAGTTATAATTTTTATAGCTATTATGGCAGCAGTCATTATCCCCTTTGTTTATTCTTATTTAGAATATCGTAAGATTACAAGAAGTTAAGGAAATTTCAATTTCGAAATTTCCTGATATTAAGAATTAATTAAACTGTAAAGTAATGCTGATTAAAAATATTTGGCTAAAACTGCCGAGATATAATATAAAAGCGTATAGAGGTTTATATGAAGGAAGAACGGATAAAGGAATTAATAAGAGCTTGTTCAAAAATAAGTAGTGAGAAATTTATTTTTGGGGAAGGCAATTTAGATGCCGGCCTGATGCTTGTAGGAGAAGCGCCGGGCGCAAAAGAAATAGAGCTTGGACGTCCTTTTGTAGGGCAGGCCGGAAAAAATTTAGATGAATTCATAGATATTTTGAAGATAAAAAGAGAAGATATTTATATTACCAATATTGTTAAAATACGTCCTTACAAAATAAATGAAAAGACCGGAAGAAAGTCCAATAGGCCTCCAAAGAGAGAAGAAATAGAAAAATATAAAGCAATCCTTTTAAAGGAAATAGAAATCATTCGGCCTGATATAGTTGTTACATTAGGAAATCATCCCTTGCGGGCTATATATGAGGATAATAAAACAACTATAGGAGATTTGCATGGAAGTGCTTTAGAGACAAAAGATAATTATATCCTATTCCCTTTATATCATCCTGCGGCTGTAATCTATAATCAAAAGCTGAAAGAGGTTTATTTAAAGGATTTAATGATATTAAAAGAGTTATTGGCGAGGAAATTTCGAATATGAAATTTCCTCGTTTAAATATATCCGTAAAAAATTTTAGAAATTCCTTGAATTTATTACGCTGTATGATATAATAATACGGCATCTATATGCTCTCTGCCCTGTTTTTCAGGGCCATTTAGTCCATAGGGAGGTGAAAAATATGGTAAAATACGAAGTTCTGTTTATTATTAATGCAGAATTGGAAGATGACAAAAAAAATGCGGTCATAGAAATGGCAAAGGAAACCATTTCTGCCGATGGAGAGGTTGAAAATGTAGATGTATGGGGAAACAAAAAATTAGCATACCCTATACAGAAAAAAAACGAAG
The DNA here is from genome assembly GCA_012519645.1 of Clostridiales bacterium. Classification (GTDB taxonomy): domain Bacteria; phylum Bacillota; class Clostridia; order Peptostreptococcales; family JAAYPU01; genus JAAYPU01. The sequence goes on from JAAYPU010000165.1 coordinate 3,825, forward strand.
GTTTCTACGTTTTAATTACATTTAATGCAAACCCGGATCTTCCGAAAGAACTAGACAGAAAGCTTAGAATTTCTGATGACGTATTGAGATATATTATCGTAAATAAAGAAGAAAAATAAAATGGTGGTGGAATAGATGAATAGTGTCATACTCATAGGGAGACTCACTAAAGATCCGGATCTTCGATATATTTCGGAAAGCGGTAAACCGGTAGCAAATTTTACAATAGCTGTAAACAGAGAATTCCAAAAGGATAAGACCGACTTTTTTAGAATAGTTGTATTCGGAAAACCTGCAGAGAATTGTGCCAATTATTTATCTAAGGGAAGATTGGTTGGTGTTTCAGGACGTCTTCAAAATAACAACTATGAAACACAATCCGGAGAAAAACGATACACTACCGAAATCGTCGCTGACCGCGTGGAATTTTTAGAATCAAAGGATAAGCAAAGAAGTGAAAATGATAATAATTACTCTTCAAATTATGATGACAGCTTGCCGGAAGGTTTCCAGGCTTTAGATGACGATGATGATGAAATACCTTTTTAAATAAACTCTTCAAAGTAAGGAGGGAAAGCAATAGTGAAAAGAAAAATTAGAAAAAAGAAAGTTTGTCTATTTTGTACAGAAAAAATGGACAATATAGATTATAAAGATGTAGATAAATTAAGAAAATATATTACGGATAGAGGAAAGATTCTTCCAAAGAGAATCACCGGAACATGTGCTATCCATCAAAGAGATTTAACAAAAGCAATCAAGAGAGCAAGAATGATAGCACTTCTTCCATTTACACAAGACTAATTTAAAAATTATAATTTTAAAAGAAGCGGAAAACGCTTCTTTTAAATATTTATGAAAGAAATACTTATTAACCTGCATTTTTTAAAAAGCAATGTGATATTATATCTTTGAATTAATATGATGATAAGGTTTTTGAAGAGAGAAAAGAGGTGGTCTTTTGAATATTAATAAAAATACCAAAGGACTTTCGGAAGCGGCTATATTGGCAGCTATTATCTGTATACTGGGAATTATGGGATTGTACATACCATTTTTGAGCTTCGCGCTTATACTTATACCTACACCTTTAATGATTCTTGGAAAACGGTATAATATTAAATATTCTCTTATGGCTTTAATTGTTTCTTCAGTAATTATTACAATGGTTTCAAATCCCCTCACGGGCATTGTCTCCGTATTGGTACCGGGGATTGCAGGCGTGGCAATGGGAGAATTCCTGAAAAGAAAATTCAGACCTTCTCTTACTCTCGGCATAGGGACAATTATATCAATAGTCAGCACAATTATTGCGCTGCTTCTTATTCTTCAAATTTCCGGAATATCCGTAGTCGAACAGATAGAGTCTGTTTTAAATGAATCCTTTGCAGTTCAGGAAAAATTATATTCTCTTTCAGGAGCAGATGAAGAAACCATTGCAACAGCAAAACAAATGCTTCAGGATTTAAAAAATATGGTTACCATGAGTATTCCTGCAATGGTTATCTTAATGGGGTTTATCACAGCATATGTAAACATGTTTTTTTCTATACTGATATTTAAAAGAACGAAGCAGAAAATAGAAGGCTTCAGCCCTTTCAGATATTTCAGATTATCGAAAAGCGCTTCCCAGGGTATTGCCGTAGTTATTTTATTGACCATATTGATCGGGTATTTGAACATAGTTGACAATCAGGTACTTAATTTTAATATTTATATATTGGGGGTACTAATTTTCGGTTTGCAGGGTATGGCTGTAATCGCCTATTTTTTAAGATATTACGGGGTTATGAATATACTTAAAATATTCATTTTTCTGATACTTTTCCTTACAAGCATGGGAGAAATAATAGTGGTATTGATAGGAATAGCAGATATATTTGTAGATTTCAGAAAGTACAGAAAGGAAAAAGAATCAAACTCTTGATAGAATATGATATAATTATCATTGGATTTATTTAATACAATATGAGTTCCTTGTATAAGCTCACTTTAGGATTTTTATTTAAAAAATTTGTGAGCAATAAAGGTAGGGTATGTTTATGAAAAATAAAGTATTGAAAATACTGCTGATGCCAAATACAAGAATATACTTGTGGACTTTGGCAATATTTGTAGTTATTATTGCTTTCTATAATTATATTCTTGGTATTGCGGCTACCTGCATATTACTATATATGATTTTTTACAATTGGAAAATTGAATACAATAGAAAAAGGCTATGGACAGAATATATTGAAAACATTACCGATGAAATAGACCGTACTTCCAGGCAGGCGTTATTAAATCTTCCAATGCCCCTCACGGTAATAGAAATAGACGGTACTATTATTTGGTACAATGCTAAATTTGTTGAGATAACCGGAAAAAACGATTTACTCAACAGAAACATAGAAGATATTATTCCAGGCGTAAAAATACGGGAAATGCTTAATAAAGAAGAAAAAGACAGACAGCTTCAGATTTCTATATCCGATAAAACTTATAAAATGAATTGCAGTGTTGTTAAAGAAGAAGGAAATTACAGCATCGTCTTATATTGGTCTGATATTACAAATTATGAGCATTTAAAAGTATTGTACAATGAAGAAAAAACAATAGTCGGTTATGTACATGTGGATAATTATGAAGATGTCCATCAAAGTGCATCCCCTGAGCGTCGCCCAAATTTAACAGCAGATATAGATAAAACTATACGATTATGGGCTTCCAGGATGAATGCATTTATTACCAGATATGATGACGATAAATATGTAGTACTTTTTGAAAATAGATATTTAGAAAAACTGGAAGCAAAGAAATTTACCATTTTGGATGAAATAAGAGAAATAGAGACTGATTCGGATTTTCCGGTTACATTGAGCATAGGAATCGGAGTGGGAGGGAAAACCCTCATTCAACAGTCAGATTTTGCAATGGCTGCTTTAGATCTTGCTCACGGACGCGGCGGCGATCAAGCAGTTATCAAAAAAATAAATAAAATAGAATATTACGGTGGAAAATCTCAAGTTGTAGAAAAGCGAAACAAAGGCAAATCCCGAATAATGGCCCATGCTTTGAGGCAGCTCATCGATCAGTCAGCTAATGTATTTATTATGGGACATAGATATCCGGATATGGATTGTTTCGGTGCTGCGTTAGGAGTTTATCGAATGGCAGCAAACAGAAACAAAGATGCATATATTATTCTTGATGATGCGAATGAGGCCATACAAAGTCTTTATGATATAGTAAAAAACACAAAAAACTATAGATTTATATCTTGTGAGACAGCCATATCCATTGTCGAAAAAGAAACCTTACTGGTAGTGGTTGATACTTACAGACCAAGCTATACACAATGTCCGGAAATTCTTAATATATGCGATAAAATAGTAGTCATCGACCATCATAGAAAAATGGAGGAATATATTGAGAATGCCGTGCTATCCTATATGGAGCCATATGCTTCGTCCACTTCCGAATTGGTTACGGAAATACTACAATATATGGGAGACAAAAAAGAAATAGAAAAAGTTGAAGCAGAGGCTCTTTTAGCCGGAATTACAGTAGATACAAAGAATTTTTCCTTTAAAACCGGTGTAAGAACCTTTGAAGCAGCTTCTTGGTTAAGGCGAATTGGTGCGGATACTACCAACATAAAACAGCTTTTTCAGAGCGATATGGATGTGTTTATTGCTAAAGCCGAAATCATTAAAAATGCAAAAAGAATATCTAAAAATATAGTGATATCTGTATATGATTCAAAATATTATGCAAATGCAAATATGATCATTGCTCAGGCAGCAGACGAACTTTTGGAGATAAAAGGTGTAACGGCATCATTTGTCATAGGAACAAACCAAAAAGGAGAAGTTATTATCAGCGCCAGATCTCTGGGAGATATCAACGTGCAGGTGATATTGGAGAAAATAGGCGGGGGAGGACACTTGTCCATGGCCGGAGCGCAGGTGAATATGTCTATTGAACAAGCCGAAAAAGAATTGACGAAGCTTATTAAAGAATATATACAAGAAGGGGAATAATTATGAAGGTCATTTTAATAAAAGATGTGAAAAAGCTTGGCAAGGCCGGAGATATCGTGGAAACAAGCGATGGCTATGCAAGGAATTATCTCTTTCCAAGGGGCTTAGCCAAAGGAGCATCGGAAGGCAATGTTAAGGAATTAAACATAAAGAAAGCCGCAGAGAAAAAGCGTAAGGATGAAGAAAAAGAAGAAGCACTGGTACTTGTTAAAAGAATAGACGCAATAAAAGTCAACATAGAAGCAAAAGGCGGAGAAAACGGAAGGCTGTTTGGTTCAATCACTTCCGGTGATATTTCGGAAGCATTGGAAAAGCAGCATAAGATGAAAATCGATAAGAAAAAAATAAATCTTTCTTCTCCTATTAAGCAAATAGGAGAATATGTAATAGACGTAAAGGTATATCCGGAAATAACAGCAAAGCTTAAGGTGGAAGTAACTATTTAAGGTCTCAGGTCTCAGGTCTCAGGTCTCGGGTGTTGAACTGACAACTGAAAACTGAAAGATATGGAAGGAATTTGACTAAAGTCAAATTCCTACATTAACTCTTAGTTTCTAGTTATTAGTTAATAGTTAAATTCTATACTCTAACACAGGGGTGATTTGATGAGTAATACGGAAAGAATACCTCCGCATAATATGGATGCAGAACAATCAGTACTGGGTGCTGTAATTCTGGATAAAAATGCGCTTATTGAAGTAATTGAAATACTGAAGCCCGAGGATTTTTACAGTCAGATGCATAAGGAAATCTATGAGGCTGTTATAGACTTGTATAGAAAAAATGAGCCTGTAGATATTCTTA
>JAAYPU010000166.1 GCA_012519645.1 Clostridiales bacterium
AATATATCGGATTAATCCGATATATTATTAGGCCTAATATTGATAAATTTTAAACAAAGAATATTTTAAACATTGTTAAAAATTTATTTATTTAAAAAACTGTCACCATACTCTCAAAATTATTATAAATAAATGATTAAATCACCAAGTAAAAGCGGAAGATATTTGATATCTTCCGCTTTTACTATAAAACACATTTTAGATTAAAATATTTACGCTACATTCATTTGGCACTAAACCTATGGTTAATTAAATAAAAAAAAGAAAAGCCTAAATTTTTTTAGAAAAAAACTTAGGCTTTTCCGGAAGCTTTGGAGGTATCTATGGAACCTTATGGCATCATAATTAATGGTAAATATTATTATAATTTTTCAAATCCTGTACGTTCTATAACCTCATCCTGAATCTCTCCGGTCAAAGCAGTGAAGTATGCACTGTAACCTGCAACTCTAACCACCAGTTCTCTGTGTTTTTCCGGTTCTTTTTTGGCATCTACCAGCTCTTCTTTGGCGACAACATTAAACTGCATATGTTTTCCGCCGTTTGTTAAATACGTTTTTATCATCATGGCAAGTTTATATAAATCTTGCTCCGTCTTTAATGCACTTGGATGGAATTTCATGTTCAACAAAGTAGCTTGGTATTCATCCTGGTCTATTTTCATTGCACTCTGCAACACTGCCAAAGGTCCGTTCAGATCCATTCCATGCATAGGAGACATACTGCCGTCTGCCAGTATTTCTTTTGCCTTTCTGCCATCCGGCAAAGCACCGACTGCTAGACCTCCCGGCTGATGAGCTGAAATAGAAATAGCTGTAGGTATTACTTTGCCGCCATAGGCATGATCTATTGTATTGAGGCATTTTGCGTAATAGCTATAAATATCTCTTGCTAAGTTATCCGGCAAATCTTCATTGTTACCGTATTTAGGGGCATTTAAGAAATCTTTATGCATTTCTTCATAGCCTTCCCAGTTTGCGTCCAAAGCTGCCATTAATTCCTTCATCGTATATTTCTTTTCATCAAAAACAAGCTTTTTAACGGCCGCCATTGAGTCTGCTACATTTATTACTCCCACTGCACATAAGCAGCTGGCATTATCAAAAGCAAATGTGCGGTTCAATAAATCTTTACCTTCTTCAATGCCGCCTTCCATAAGAGCCGAACGGAATGGATCCGGAAACAGCTCTCTTTGAGATATCATTTCAATGTTATTTCTTTCAGCAGCTAAATGTAATGCATAATCTAATTGCTTGTAGAAGGCTTCTTCAAATTCTTCAAAGGTCTTGAATTGAGTGACATCTCCTGTTTCAAGCAGCACTTTTTCGTTTGAAAAATTGCACCAGCCATTATGCATAAAGATATCGAATACTTGAGCAACAATAAACATAATAACTGTTTGCGTCCTTGTCTTTGCAGGTATATTACCGTCAAGACAGCCCGTCATACAAAAATCTCTTGCATCTTCCAGGGGCACGCCATGATCCGTAAAGAATTTTATATAGCTTTCGTCACCGACAAAAGCAGGCAACCCCAGCCCGGCTTGAACAACCTTCAGCCCTTCAACAATTAAGTCTAAAGATGTTTCTTTGTGAACTCGCAAGGTACATGTATGATGAGGCAGCTTTGTATCTAATGCGGCTTTTAAGACTAATCTTGTTAACTCATTAGCAGCATCGCTTCCATCAGGTTTAACGCCTCCTAATGTCCAGTTATACCATTTTGCCATACCGGAATTTTTTTTGCGGTTTGCCTTACCGGACACTCTATTTATTTTCATTACTTTAATACGAAGAATTTCAAGCAATTCCAAAACTTCATCCTCTGTAATGGCGCCTGACTCAATATCCTTTTTATAAAATGGATACATATATTGGTCAAAACGACCTGCAGCAGTTGTCGGAGAAGGACAAGCCAATAGGAAAGTAAACCAGAAGGATTGCATTGCTTCTCTAAAGTTTTCAGCAGGATATTCCGGTACCTTTCTGCATATTTTTGCAATATCTAAAAGCTCTTTTTTTCTGACATCATTTTTTTCTTCCTTAGCCATACTTTCCGCTAGATCTGCATATCTATGTGCAAAGCGGATCCATGCTTCGAAAACCATAATGGTAGCTTCCCAGAAGTGTTTTTTATCAATACTATCCGAATGATAATAGCGAAGTTCTTTTAGATTTTTCCTGCATTCTTCAATTATATATTTTGCACCTTTAGTAAGTATTTTTTCAAAATCTATAGCTACAAGGAAGAATCCCGGACCTAATCCCATACCTGACATTGCAAAACCGCCGCCGGAACCTCCTTTTTTATCCTTCCACGGAGGCAGAATAACACTGGATTTCATAAATGGCCACAGTCTTTCATCCTCACCTACGATTTTGCCCATAGCTTCTACCAAGTTACTATTTAAATTGCTGCTGCCAAATTTCTCATTAAGCCTGTATAATTCCTCTTCATCTTCCGGTTCGATGGTATAGATTTCGCTCTTGAGTGATTCCACTTCATCCTGTGTCCATGTACCATATTCATAATCGATTTCAAGTCCAAAAGGCTTGCTTGCCCCTGCTCCTGCAATCAAATCATCCTCTTCAATATAAATGGTAATATTATCTAAAATATTTGCATGTATCTGCGCTCTTCTGAGCAATTGCGGCTGCCCTTCCGTTGCTAATAAGGTTTCATTTGCAATTCTAAATTTTTCAATGCACAACGGATATTTGTTCACCCTCAAGCTCTCTTTCATTCGTGAGACTCTTTCGTTCATATAAATCCTCCTTAAATTATTTAGCAAGCCCTGAACTCATTATTCTTAATATATTATAATAAGCAAAGCAAAAACTGAACTACGTTCACTTTTTATTATAAAAAATATTCGGAGAATAGTAAAGTGATTTAAGATTTAAGATTTATGATTTATGATTTATGATTTAT
>JAAYPU010000167.1 GCA_012519645.1 Clostridiales bacterium
AAGCTTAAAGATTTACTATATGGTCTTATGTTATGCTCAGGAAACGATGCCGCATGTGCTATAGCAGAGCATATTGGCGGAAATATCGAAAACTTCGTAAAAATGATGAATAAAAAAGCAGTGGATATTGGAGCTGTAAACAGTCATTTTACAAATCCTCATGGTCTACACAATGCTGAGCATTATACTACAGCATATGATTTAGCTCTTATTTCTCGAAAAGCAATGTTAAACAGTAATTTTAAGAGAATTGTAGGAACAAAACTATGGGTTGCAGAACGTGAGGGTAACGGGTATAAATATTTTTATAACAAAAACAAAGTGTTGACTCAATATAACGGTGGAACAGGTATTAAGATCGGTTATACAAAAACATCAGGAAGATGTCTTGTTGCTTCCGGGAAAAGGGGTGACATGGAGGTTATTTGTGTTGTTTTAAATGCCCCAGATTGGTTTTATGATTCTTATCGTTTGATGGATTTTGTTTTTGCAAAATATAAGCCAATTAAAATTATTGATCAACACCAAATATTCAAAACTATATATATTAAAAATGGTGTTAAAGATGAAACTAAAATTATTGCCGGGAAAGAAGTGATTTTGCCTTTATCTGATGCAGAAAAAGATGAAGTGTATATATCATACTCCTTAGAAGATAAGCTCACTGCCCCTGTGAGAAGAAAGCAAAAGGTTGGAACAGCGCAAATTTTTCTGAACAACGAGAAAATTTATGATATAGATATCATTACAAGGGAAGATATAGATTATGAAAGGGATAGTATTATTAAAACAATTAGAAAATGGATGTAATTACAGAGACCTAAGAATTTAAAAAGGGTTTGATTCTTGAATCAAACCCTTAAAGTTTTCTATTTTAATGTTTTCAAAGGATTTATCGTTTTATTGTTTTGAATGACTTCGAAGTGACAATGGTTTCCTGTACTTGTTCCTGTACTGCCCATTTTAGCGATAACTTGTCCTTTTTTAACGTAATCGCCTACATCTACAAGTAATTTACTGTTATGCCCGTATAAAGTCTGATAGCCGTATCCGTGATTGATGATGATTACTTTTCCATATCCGTTTTTATATCCTGAATATGTTACTTTTCCGCTGCCTGATGCAACAATAGCAGTTCCATAAGAATTAGCAATATCAATACCTGTATGAAAGTCCTTATTTCTATAAATAGGATGAGTTCGCCATCCATAATAGGATGAAATGCGCCCATATGTAGGCCAGCGGTCCGGATAAGCTTCTAGATATCTTAACCTTTCTTCAACTTCTTTGATAAGCTTATTCATTTCGTCAATTTTTGAATCCAGCTGACTATTAATTTCTAAAGCTTCAAGATTCAAATTTTCATCAGACTTTTGAGAGGTATAAATATCCGCATTATCCAAACGGTCCTGCAATTCGTTAAAACTTCTGGCATCAGAAGAACGAGATACTTGAACTGTTGCAACTGTTTGATCTTGAAGGCCTACTATGTTTCTTATGTTCATTTCAAGTTCATTTAAATAGTAGATTTTCTCATTGATTTTATCAAATTCTGATTTTAAATCCTGAATATGCTCCTTTTGGTCCTGAGTTGTCACTGTTAAAAAGCTTGTTTCTGATATTTTACTTGATAAATCAGAATAGGATTCAACAGTAATCTGTGTCATAAATAAGGAGTATATAGTAGAAGAGACTATAAGGAATAATGTTATATATATAAATATTTTTTTGAGCTTAAATTCAAAAAATGGCTTTCCGTCATCCGGAATAAAAAGAAATGAATAATATTCATCATAAAGCCTTTTAACTTTAGCTTTAAATAAGTCCCCCATTTGCTTACTTATCCTCCAAAGTTTTTTAGCAAACCGCTAGTCGTATTGTAACATATTTGTAATAAAAAAAATACCCTAATATTATAAATCTTCAAAAAATTTTTTTAAGGAGGGATATGATGGGAGGGGATTTTTTTGAATGCGTAGATGTTGGCAGCGAAAATTGCCCTTGTTATTTATCGCTTACAAATGACTGTATGACTTGTACCAGGCTTCAGGGAATGGATCATTGTGATTGTAAGTGGGCGGGTGTTTGTATATATAATGAGTTTATTTGGAATAAGAAAGAAATAAAAAATCCGAGAAATGATATCAAGGTTGAAATAGTTGATAAAAAAATATATGACAATCAGTTTGCTGTACTTGTGTTTAAGACAGATAAATACTTATCTCAGAGATTTAAATATCCAGGAACATATATTTTTATGAGGAATCCAAATGATTCTTTTATTTATGATGTCCCGATATCTGTAATGTATGCAGACAGTGATAAGGATCATGTGCATACAGCTATAAAAATAATATCTGCAAAGACAAAAAGATTGATAGACTCTGAGGATAATTTGATTATACGCGGTCCGTATAGAAATGGGATATTCGGATTAAGTCATTTAAAAAATATAACAAACGGAAGGATGCTTATTTTGTGTAAAAGCATGGGTATAGCTCCGGCAGTAAAAATTATGAAATATTACGACAAAAACCTGAAAATGGATTTGATTGCTGATATAAACAGAATCCCTTCAAGCTTTGCACAAGATTGTCTTGTTGACTGTAAGGCTGATATTAATTATTTGAATTTTAAAAATGAATATGACCTGGATACTATCAAATCTTTAATCAACGAAAAAAAATATGATGCTGTTGCTGTTTTTGCAACAGATAAATATATATCTTTATTTCATAACATATTGAAATCAATCAATTATGACAAAGGGTTCATAACAGTAAACAATTTCAGTATGTGTTGCGGTGAAGGCGTTTGCGGAGCGTGCGCCAGCACCACTAAAGACGGAAAAGTAGTGAAAATGTGCAAGTGCCAAATGAAAGGTGAAGATGTTTTGAAAGGAGGAGTCATTCATGTATAAAGTCGTAATTATCGGCGCCGGATGGGCAGGTTGTGCTGCTGCAGTTACCGCAAGGAAAGCCGGTGCGGAGGTTGTTTTATTGGAAAGAACGGATATGATATTGGGGCTTGGC
>JAAYPU010000014.1 GCA_012519645.1 Clostridiales bacterium
TATTGTCCCAATATTAACGTGGGGCTTGTTTCTTTCAAATTTTGCTTTTCCCATTTTCTTTTATTCCTCCAATCTATTTCTTTACTACCTTTTCTAATACACTTTCAGGTACTTTTTCAAAGTGATTAAATTGCATTACATATACTCCGCGGCCTTGTGTTCTTGATCTTAAGTCTGTAGCATAACCAAACATTTCAGACAGTGGCACAATGCCTCTTATTACCTGAGCACCTGCTCTTGCTTCCATACCTTCAATTCGTCCTCTTCTGGAGTTGATGTCACCAATAACATCTCCCATATACTCTTCCGGTACGGTTACTTCTATTTTGAAATATGGCTCCAATAATGCAGGCTTAGATTTTTGCATAGCCTCTTTGAAGGCAATAGAACCTGCAATCTTAAATGCCATTTCGGATGAGTCTACTTCATGGTATGAACCATCATAAAGCTCTACTCTCACATCTACTACCGGATATCCTGCCAGTGCACCGGCCTGCATTGCTTCTTTAATACCATCGTCTACTTTAGGTATATACTCTTTTGGAATAGCACCTCCAACGATAGAATTAATGAATTCATATCCTTGACCCGGCTCTAACGGTGATACTCTGATCTTGACATGTCCGTATTGTCCACGGCCACCGCTTTGTTTTGCATATTTATAATCCACATCTGCTGAACCTGTAATAGTTTCTTTATATGCAACCTGCGGCTTACCTATGTTTGCTTCTACTTTGAATTCTCTGAGAAGCCTGTCAACGATAATTTCAAGATGTAGTTCACCCATGCCGGCAATAATTGTCTGGCCTGTTTCCTCATTAGTATATGTCCTGAAGGTTGGATCTTCTTCAGCAAGCTTAGCCAATGCCATTCCCATTTTGTCCTGACCTGCTTTTGTCTTTGGCTCAATGGCAATTTCTATTACCGGTTCCGGAAAATCCATGGACTCCAATACAACCGGCTTGCTTTCTTCGCAAAGGGTATCTCCCGTAGTAGTATCCTTTAAACCTACAGCAGCTGCTATATCTCCGGCATATACTTCGGCAATTTCTTCTCTTTTGTTAGCATGCATTTGAAGTATGCGCCCTATACGTTCTTTTTTGCCTTTTGTAGAATTATATACATAGGAGCCTGAAGATAGCTTACCTGAGTAAACACGGAAAAATGCAAGCTTTCCTACAAACGGATCCGCCATTATTTTAAAGGCAAGTGCTGAAAAAGGCTCACTTTCATCAGCTTTTCTTGTAATTTCCTCGTTAGTATTCGGATTAACGCCGGAAATAGCCGGAATATCTATAGGAGACGGCAAATATTCAACTACCGCATCCAATAACAGCTGTACACCTTTATTCCTATATGCTGATCCGCAGCATACAGGAACCATTTGATTTGATATTGTAAGCTTTCGAATGGCAACAGTTACTTCATTCTGCGATATTTCTTCACCTTCAATGTATTTCATCATCAATTCTTCATCTGCTTCAGCTACTGCTTCCATTAAATTCATACGCCATTCTTCTGCTAAATCCTGCATATCTGCCGGTATCTCTACAGTATCAAATACTTTACCTTCATCATCTTTATAAATCCTTGCATTCATTTGTACAAGGTCTACGATTCCCGTAAATGTATCTTCCTTACCGATAGGTAATTGAATAGGCACTGCATTTGTTTTGAGGCGTTCCTTCATCATGTTTACTACATTGAAGAAGTCAGCACCTATAATATCCATTTTATTTACAAATGCTATTCTTGGCACACCGTATTTTTCAGCTTGGCGCCATACGGTTTCTGATTGGGGCTCTACGCCGCCTTTTGCACAGAATACTGCTACAGCACCATCCAGAACACGAAGAGATCTCTCTACCTCAACAGTAAAGTCAACATGCCCTGGTGTATCAATAATATTTATTCGGGTATCTTTCCATTGAGCTGTTGTAGCGGCAGAGGTAATAGTAATTCCTCTTTCTTGCTCTTGCTCCATCCAGTCCATTGTGGCAGACCCTTCGTGCGTTTCACCTATTTTATGCGTTCTTCCGGTATAGAAGAGTATTCTTTCAGTTGTCGTCGTTTTTCCTGCATCGATATGGGCCATTATACCGATGTTCCTAGTCTTTTCTAAGGGGAATTGTCTAGGCAATGTAATCCCTCCTTTCTACAACAGTGAGTGACATAATGTTATTATTACCATCTATAGTGTGCGAATGCCTTGTTAGCTTCTGCCATTTTATGAGTATCTTCTCTTTTCTTAACAGATGCACCCGTATTGTTTGCTGCATCCATGATTTCTTTGGCAAGCTTTTCCTGCATAGTTTTTTCGCCTCTGGCTCTTGAGTATCTAATCAGCCATCTAAGTCCTAAAGTTTGACGTCTGTCGGCACGTACTTCAACAGGTACCTGATAGTTCGCACCCCCTACACGTCTTGCTTTAACTTCTAAAACGGGCATTATGTTATTCATAGCCTTTTCAAAAACCTCTAATGGGTCATTTCCTGTATTTTGCTGAATCATATCAAAGGCTTTGTAAACAATGCGTTGTGCTGTTCCTTTTTTTCCATCATACATAATGTTATTGATCAACTTAGATACAACCTTGCTTCCATATACAGGATCCGGAAGCACTTCTCTTTTTGGAATATTTCCTTTTCTTGGCACTGCTCTTCCCTCCTTAAACAATAAATTTGTTCATCGGTACTCGACAAATATTGTCGTGGTGCATATATATTTTCTATATATAAACCCTCGTTTGAGGTGCACTTACCGATTATTTCTTTGCTCTCTTAGCACCATACTTTGAACGTGCCTGATTTCTTTTAGCTACTCCTGCAGTATCCAATGTACCTCTAACGATATGATACCTTACACCCGGAAGGTCTTTTACTCTTCCGCCTCTGATAAGCACAACGCTATGTTCCTGAAGATTATGTCCAATCCCCGGAATATAAGCTGTTACTTCGATACCATTGGTTAAACGTACTCTGGCAACCTTTCTCAAAGCAGAGTTCGGTTTCTTCGGAGTCACGGTTTTTACGGAAGTACATACACCTCTTTTTTGTGGGGCATTAATTTCTGTAGAAACTCTTCTCAGTGAATTTAAGCCTTTAAGAAGCTCAGGTGAATTTGATTTGTACTCAACCTTTTCTCTTCCTTTTCGAACCAATTGATTAATTGTTGGCATCAGTCTACCTCCTTCTTTGCAAAATATATATTATAGTTTCCTATAAACAAAGTTGTTAGTTGTCAGTGATTAGTGATTAGTGATTAGTGAGTAGTGGTTAGTGATTATGGTATGTGGGAATTTGACTTTAGTCAAATTCCTTCCTTACCTATTATCTATTATCTTTTATCTCTTATCTCTTAATATTATATGGACTCTTTCAGTATCCCTGCTGTTGCGGCGCCTACAGATATGCCGCAATCTTTTCCAAGCTTTTTCATAGAGGCAACAAAAGTAATGGTTGCATTCTTATTCAATGCTGCCTCTTGTATCCCTCTTATTACATATTTTTCGGCGTCTTGAGCAATAAACACTTCAGATAATTTATCCTCATTAAGTGCTTTCGATGTTTGTTTTGCTCCCACGACTAACAGTCCTTTTTTTTTGTACTCAGAAAGCATAAATATCCTCCTTTTATTACAACA
>JAAYPU010000168.1 GCA_012519645.1 Clostridiales bacterium
AAATAGGATATGAACGTCTCGGCAGTCCTTTCCAAAATATTTTTTCACATAACTACATAGGTGACTATGAATTTTATTATTACAAGATGTTCAACAGAAGTGAAATTGAGAATACTATTGCTAACCTCGCAAATAATAAAAGTATCGATGTTCTCATTGGAGATGTCGAACCTACCTTTATTGCCGAAAAATATAACATCCCTGTTGAGCATATCACCATAAACAGCAATGCATGGAAGGCGACTATCAATCAAGCGCGCCACTCTACTGATATTGCTGCAAAAGAAAAGTCAAAAAACAATTTTATTGAAATTATCACGAATATCATGTCCGAAGCAGTAATAATCATTGATGCAAATGGATCTATAATGAGATTCAATCTGCAGGCTGAACAATTATTTTTAAATAAGGATAATCACACTAAAATTCAAGATTTAATGAACATAGAAATTGATGCATTATTATCGGCTCCGGCAAATTATGTATTAAAAATAAATGATAATAATTATGTCATCAATGTGATTCCTGTTATTTTGGAAGAAGAAATGCTTCATGCAATAATAATAAACAATGTTAAATATGTGCAAAATATGGAAATGTCCATAAGAACTCAGAATAAAGAAAAGGGATTAACGGCAAAAATATTTTTTGACGATATAATTTGCAAAGATGCCAAAACAAAATCCATAATAAAAGCAGCCAAGAAATACGCTAAATCAAACAGTACTGTAATGATATACGGCGAATCGGGAACCGGAAAAGAAATATTTGCGTCAAGCATTCATAATGAAAGCCTGCGTGCAAATGGTCCCTTTGTAGCTATAAATTGTGCATCTTTAAATGAAAATTTAATTGAAAGTGAGCTTTTCGGTTATGAAAAAGGAGCGTTTACTGGCGCTTCCATCAGCGGCAAGAAAGGATTATTTGAAATAGCACATAATGGTACCCTTTTCTTAGATGAAATTGCTGAGCTTCCGTTAAATCTCCAGTCAAAGCTTTTGAGGGTAATTCAAGAAAAGGAAATTATGAGAATCAGCGGAAACAAAGTAATTCCTGTAGATGTACGAATTATCGCTGCCACCAATAAAAATCTGAAACAGATGGTAAAGAATAACTTGTTTCGGGAAGATTTGTATTACAGACTTGCGCTTTTAGAAATCAATATACCGCCTTTGCGGGAACGATTAGATGATATCATACCATTATTCATCACATTCTTAACTGAGATTTCAAAACAGGAAAACAAATCCATATATTGGGATGATACAAGTATTTTTACTCCTTTATTGTCATACAATTGGCCGGGAAATGTAAGAGAGCTTAGAAACTTTTCTGAACGAATAGTTGTATTATATGAAAAAAACAAGCTGACTAAAAGCTTTATTGAGAATATGATAGGCCAGAAATACGATTCGGAAAATATTCCGACATATACTACTGAAATAACCAATGATTTGAAAAAATTAGAATCAAACTATATTAATTTTCTTCTCCACAAATTCGGAAATGATAAAGATAAGCTATGCGATTTTTTAAACATCAGCAAAACCACATTATGGCGTAAGCTTGAGAATAATTGATTTAGCATGATTCGTATCAGAAATACACGATCTCTGCTTCAACGGCCTCTGCCTGAAGAGTAATCAATGCATAAGATGATTTGCTCCCGCCTCGGGGAAATGTTATACTTCCGGGATTGATAAAAAATATGGAACCTTCTTGAATCTTCAACGGTATATGGGTATGCCCAAATAATACAATATCACAGGAAAGAGAAAGAGCTTTATAATACAGGTTAGTCAGACCTTCCTTTACTTTCTCCTTATGCCCGTGAGTCAACAGTATTTTATAACCTTCAACTTCTATAATCCTATGAGGAACTTCGCTATTCTCGCCATCCATATTGCCCTTAACAGATACGACCGTTGTCCCTATTTCTCTTTCTATTTTTTTCGCATCCAATGCGTAGTCACCAAGATGAATGATCATATCCGGATCGTTGAGCTTATTATACTGCTCCAGCATTTCATCAATTTCCCCATGAGTGTCACTTATAACCATTATTTTTTTCATTTTGACTCCCGAAATATATTAGTGATTAGTAT
This sequence comes from Clostridiales bacterium, assembly GCA_012519645.1. Lineage (GTDB taxonomy): Bacteria > Bacillota > Clostridia > Peptostreptococcales > JAAYPU01 > JAAYPU01. Next base: position 2,106 of record JAAYPU010000168.1, read on the forward strand.
AGGTCTATGATCTCAGGTCTCTGGTCTCAGGTCTCAGTAAAAGTGATTAGTGGTTAGTGGTTAGTGATTAGGGTTTTAGGTCGAATTAACTTTTCTTTGCGAACATCCGAAGGATGTGTGGCAATTTAGATCGCCACGTCGTTATTGCCCCTCGCGATGACAAATCAAGAGGCACTAACAATTGCTTAACTATTGCTCAACTATCGTTTAACTATCGTTCAACTATTCTTAATAATTAAATGTAGATTTTGTGTTTGCAAAACACAAAATCCTCCTAAACTATTAGTTCTTAGTTCTTAGTTATTAGTTATTAGTTATTAGTTGTTCAAGTTCTTCCTGCAGCTTTTTCAGAGCATTTGCCCGGTGACTTATCTTATTTTTAATTTCCGCATCCAATTCGCCAAAGGTTTTATCATAACCTTCCGGAATAAAAAGGGGATCATATCCAAAGCCATTGCTGCCCCGTTCTTCATATGTAATTTTTCCATGACATTCGCCTCTTGCGGATATTTTCTTTCCATCAGGAAAAGCGAGCGAAATGACCGATACGAATTTAGCTTGTCTGTTATTTATTCCTTCAAGCTCCTTTAACAATTTTTTATTATTTTCTTTGTCCGTGGCATTTTCTCCCGCATATCTTGCAGAATAGACACCCGGGCCTCCTTGAAGAGCATCCACGGAAAGCCCTGAATCATCAGCAATAGCAGGTTTTCCGCTTATATTCATAATAGTTGCTGCCTTCTTCATTGAATTTTTCTCAAAAGTATCTCCATCCTCAACGATTTCTATATCACCAATGCCTGCTTCTTGTACGGAAATCAATCTTATACCGTATTGCTCCAATATTTCATTCATTTCTGCAAGCTTATGCTTGTTCTGTGTTGCAGCAACAGCAATAATCATTATTCTCCTCCATTTGAAGACAGGAAAGCAGACAGATCACCAACTATTTCTTCCTGTTTCTTAAACAATATTTTACATCCCTTTTCTGCAAGAAAAAGCATATCCTGCAGCTCTCTGCTATTGAACGAAGATTCCTCTCCTGTCCCCTGTATTTCTATGTATTCGCCCTTATCGGTCATAACAATATTCATATCGACCTGAGCCCGTGAATCTTCCTCATAACATAAATCCAGCATTATATTATCGTCTACGATACCAATGCTTATAGCTGATACATAGTTTTTGACCGGAATAGTACTTATCTGCCCATCGTTATATAATTTTTTCAATGCTTCCACTAATGCGATATAGGCACCTGTAATGGACGCGGTCCTTGTTCCTCCGTCAGCTTGAATGACGTCACAATCTATCCAAATCGTCTTCTCACCTAAAGCATTCAAATCTACAACTGAACGCATAGATCGTCCCACAAGTCTTTGTATTTCCTGCGTACGTCCATCTACTTTACCTCTGCTTGCATCTCTTACCTTTCTAACCTCTGTAGAACGTGGCAGCATGCCATATTCTGCTGTGATCCATCCTGTTCCGGACCCTTTTAAAAACGGTGGGACCTTATCTTCAATAGAAGCTGTACAAATTACTTTTGTATTGCCCATTTCTATGAGAACAGAGCCTTCAGCATACATTATATAATTATTGGTTATTTTTACATCTCGAATGTCGTCAAACTTTCTACCGTCACTTCTTAGCTTTTCCATGGAGACCTCCTCAATATTAAAAAATACGTACCTTCATATTCTTTTCTAATTATGCTTGAATTATTTAATAATTAAACTTCAATAAAATTAATTCTACCATAATTTTTATTTATTTTCATTAGTGAATAAATGCTCTTTAACAAAAAGGAATTTTGCTGATGCAAAATTCCTTTTACTAATGATATATATATGATTTAATACGGGTTGACATATGATATTGGGTATATTTCTTCACCATTTTTTGAGGCGATAATTTTACCGTTAACATATATTTTTACTCCCGTTAAATTTTTATAGTGTTCCTTTAATGTTAGCGCAATGCTTTGAACTGCTCTTTCAAATACACTTTCATCTTTTTTGATTTCAAGTATTTCCTCTGATAAGTATACTTCTGCAATAGAATCATTTATTTCAACTCCTATAACCTTTGTATTTACGGGAATCCTGCTTTGCAAACCACTTTCGGAAGGAGGCTCTACCATAAGGCTGTCTAAAACATCCAAAATATTCGCATCGCTTTTATCATCTATCACCTCAATAGGCTTCGTTACCGGAACGAACATAGGATTATTTGAATCGATATTTTCATAATAAACCAACACTGTATCCGCTGCCGGTTTCCTTCCTAAATAGTTGATATTTTCTCTTTTTAACCTGCTGCCTATATATGTTCCATGCCTAAGATTGTCTATGTTTTTACCTTCAATCTGAAATTCCACTTCACTGACAGTAGGGAATTCTGTTAACGTATATACCACTGATTTTATAAGGTTTTCTTCCGCTTCTTTGCTTCCTGTATTCAAAAATTCGCTTGAAAAGTCGACCTTGCACAAACCGTCTCGGATGGTCATGCCTAAAATCTGGGTTCCGTTTGGAATGACAGGATAAAGACCTATTTTTGCCATGTCTTCACGGTTTTGCTGATTATCTATCATGAAGCTCAAAGCTTCTTTTGCTATGCCTCTCCCCTCCGGCCACTGTATTTTCCTCATAACCGGTATCAATAAACCATTATTATCCTTATAATAGAGAATCGTATCTCTTAGTCCAGAAGCATTGACCTGCTGTCCGGAAGTATCTATAACATCAATAACGGCTTCTTCTTTATCCTCATTTAGCCATGCTTTCAAAAAAGCGACTGGATTACTGCAAGCTGTAAGAACTAATACTAAAAGCATGACCAAAGCTGTTTTCTTTAAAATATTTTGTGGCATCATCTCACCTCCATTTCCTTTCTTACTAATGTATATTAAGAAAATGGACCAACTATACCAAGGAAGGATTTAAGATTTAAGATTTATGATTTAAGATTTAAGATTGAATGTAGAAATTTGATTGCATCAAATTTCCTCATTAATTTTCATCTCTCATCTTTCATCTTTCATCTAACTCACCCTTACCCTTACACCGATGCGCAGCATCACTACTCTATCCTCTATCCCCTATCCCCTAAAAAAGAGAGGATTTGCTGAGCAAATCCTCTCTTTTTTTATTTTATCATGTATGTATCCACGTAGGCTTTTATACCATTGAATAAAGCTTGAGCACATTCTTGTCTGTAATAATCCTGCACCAGAAGACTTCTTTCATAATCATTGGTCAAAAATCCTAATTCAGCAAGGGCAGAAGGCATACTGGTTTCTCTCGTTACCACTATCTTTGGCCTGTTTTGAAGACCCATATCCGGTACAGGCAATCCTTTTGCCATTTCTCTTTGTATTATCTTAGCAAAAGTTGTTTTTGCGGCCGATGTACCATCATATACCGTCAGAACACCTTGAGCAGATGGTTTTGATGGCAATGAATTGTGATGAACACTTAAGAATAAATCTGCCTGTAATGCATTTGCCAATGCCGCTCTTTCATATAATCCCGGATAGGTGTCACCGGTTCGGGTCATAGCAACCTTAAAGCCTGACTCTTCCAGTAAATCCTTTAACTTTAAAGAAGTATCCAGATTAAGAGTTTTTTCAGCTACGCCGCCTACGTAAGCACCGGAGTCTTTACCCCCATGTCCCGGGTCTATAACAATGAGGATATCTCCATATAACGGATTAGCCGAACTGCTTCCTTCTCCTGAAAATTGTACACTTACCTTATCCGAATTTGTGTTTCCTGTTATGATCTTGGCAGTTGTTTTACTGTCATATTTTATCGTCAATATATAATAATCTCTTTTGGTTTCTCCGTCGATCTGAATATATTTTACGATATTATCATACATATCAAGCTTTACGTCATCCAAAAGATTTATTTTACTCTTATCTATTTCTATTCTTATTTCTTTATTGACTTCATCATTTAATACCAAAGAATGACTCTTCCCGCTTAAATCAAGAGAGAACAACGAGCTGCTCATA